>JACXUX010000207.1 GCA_014763725.1 Rhodobacterales bacterium | reverse complement strand
GCCCGGGCGATCGACAGGCCCAGCCCGTGCCCCGCCGCCCCGCCCCGCCCGGGGCCGGTGCCGTCGAACAGGTCGGCCCGGCGGTGGGCGGGCACGCCGGGGCCGGTATCGGCGACGATGATCTGCAGGATCTGCGGCCCCGGGATCTGCGGGGCGTCGGTCTGTGCTGCGATGGTCGCCTCGACGCGGATGCCGCCCTCGGCCGTGGCCTTGAGCGCGTTCGACAGCAGGTTGGACAGGCATTGCCGCAGCCGCTGCGGGTCGAAGGTGGCGCGGGCGGGGATGGCGGGGTCCAGGTCCAGCGTCAGCGTCAGGCCCAGCTCCTCGGCCCGCGGCTGGAACAGCGCCAGCGTCGTCGCGATTTCGTCCCGCGGGTCGCAGGGGCGCGGGCGCAGCGGCAGCCGCCCCTCCTGCACCGCGGTCAGGTCCAGGATGTCGTCCAGCATCGCGGCCAGCCCCTCGGCCGCGCGCAGCAGCGTGGCGATGCGGTCGCGGTTGACGGGGTCGGCGGTGCGCACCTGCACCGCCCGCCCCATGCCCAGGATGGCGTTCAGGGGGGTGCGCAGCTCATGGCTCATCTGCGCCAGGAACCGGCCGTTGGCGGCATCGGCGGCCTCGGCCCGCTGGCGCGCCAGCGCCGCGCTGCGGTGCAGCCCGCGGTTCGACACCAGGGCCGAGATCGCATAGCCCGCAAAGGCCAGGATCGCCACGCTCGAGGCCGCAAGTTCCCCCAGCTCGCCCGGGCCGCGCCATTGCAGCACGTTGCTGGCCAGCGCCATCACCGCCACCGTGGCGGCCCCCGTGAGACCCATCGGCAGATGGATCGCCCGCACCGTGGTGATCTGCAGCATGGACCCGCACATCATGCCCACGGCAAAGACCATGGCCAGCGGGTTGGGCACATGCCAGGCCAGCGCCGCGGGCAGCAGGAACGCGGCCTCGATCAGCGCGCTGCCGGCCAGATAGACCCAGCGCCCCGGCCCCCGCAGCAGCCGCGCGGGGCGGCGCATGATCCGCATCACGGCGATCTCGGTCCCGATGTCGACCGCCGCGCAGGCGATCACCACCAGCGGCGGCAGCAGCAGCATGGCGATGCCATAGGCCACGGCGCCGGCCAGCATCCGCAGCGGGGCCTCCTGCATCAGCGCGGCGCGCTGGCGGGTGATCTGGTCGGCCTCGTCCTGCGGGTTGTGCTGGCTGTCCGTCATCGTCCTTCCCCGGCCGCATCCAGCCTATCGGCGCGCGGCGCCGGGGGAAGGGTCATGGCGCGATGGTCAGCGTCTGGCGCAGCCGGCCGCTGGCGCGGTCATAGATCAGGATGCGGTCGTCCTGGGTCACCACGGCGATCCAGTCGCGCCCCTGGGTGAAGGCCTGCGCCACGGCACCATCGGGCAGGTCGATCGCCTGGGGCAGGGGCGGCAGCCCCGGCGCGGGGCTGGACAGGCGCAGCACGATGACGAAGGTGATCGCCATCACGCCCACGATCAGGGTTGCGGTCAGCCCGATCACCAGCCATTTGAGAAGCCGCACGCCGGGCGGCAGCCCGTCGTCGCCGTCTGGAGCCCTGGCCATGTCCGATCCCCTTCCGCCTGCGGGCGCGCCGTTGCGCGTGGTGCTGGGCAGCGACCCGCCCGACCGGCTGGATAAGGCACTGGCCGCCGCGGTGCCAGAGGATTGGGCGCTGTCCCGGTCGCGGCTGATGGCGCTGATCCGCGACGGCGCGGTCACCCGCGACGGCCTGCCCGTGACCGACCCCAAGACGCGCCCCGATCCGGGCGCGGCCTATGACCTGCACGTTGCCCCCGCGGCCGAGGTCGAGACCCGGCCCGAGCCGATCCCGCTGGTCGTGGTGCATGAGGACGCCGATCTGATCGTCATCGACAAGCCTGCGGGCCTGGTCGTGCATCCCGCGCCGGGGCAGTGGACGGGCACGCTGGTCAATGCGCTGCTGCACCATTGCGGCGCCAGCCTGTCGGGCATCGGGGGCGAACGGCGGCCGGGCATCGTGCACCGGATCGACAAGGACACCTCGGGCCTGCTGGTGGTGGCGAAATCCGACCGCGCGCATCAGGGCCTGGCCGCCCAGTTCGAGGCGCATAGCGTCACGCGCCACTATCTGGCCGTGGTGCATGGCGTGCCCGAGGCGTCCGACCCCCGCCTGCGCGGGCTGCGCGGCCTGTCGTGGGAGCCGGGCGGGATCCTGCGCATCGCCACCCATCTGGACCGCCACCGCACCGACCGCCAGCGCCAGGCGGTGGTCTGGGATCAGGGCCGCCACGCCATCACCCGCGCCCGAGTCGTCGAACGCTTCGGGACCCCGCCCGCGGCGGCGCTGGTCGACTGCTGGCTGGAAACCGGGCGGACGCATCAGATCCGGGTGCATCTGGCCTATGCCGGGCACGGTCTGGTGGGCGACCCCACCTATGGCGGGGCGCGCTGCATCGCCGCCCGTGCCGTGGGGCCGGCGGGCGCCGCGGCGGCGCTGGACTTTCCGCGCCAGGCGCTGCACGCGGCCACGCTGGGCTTTGACCACCCGGTCAGCGGCGTGCGGATGTCCTTTGAAAGCCCGCTGCCCGCGGACATGGCGGGGCTGCTGGCGGCGCTGCGGGGCGAAAGTTACGCCGATTGACATTCGCGTGAGAGCGGCCGTCTCCCCTCTGGCGCCGGGGCGCGGATGGGCGCAGCTTAACGCTGTGGCAAGGATTGCGCGGGCAGACTCAGTATCTCTGCGCATCCGCACAGATTGCGGCCTTGAACGGTCGTTCCGTGCATCCTAGCTTGGTTGCGATCCGGATCGCGCCAGGCCGCGCCAGATGGTTCCGGGTCAGGCAGGTTTCAGATGAGCAGCTACACCACCCTTCCCGCCCCCAGTCCCGAACAGGGTCTGAACCGCTATCTGCAGGAAATCCGCAAGTTCCCCCTGCTGGAGCCGGAAGAGGAATACATGCTGGCCAAGCGCTGGGCCGACCATCAGGATGCCGAGGCCGCGCACCGGCTGGTCACCAGCCACCTGCGCCTGGCGGCCAAGATCGCCATGGGCTACCGCGGCTATGGCCTGCCCCAGGCCGAGGTGATTTCCGAGGCGAACGTGGGCCTGATGCAGGCGGTCAAGCGCTTTGACCCCGAAAAGGGCTTTCGTCTGGCCACCTATGCGATGTGGTGGATCCGCGCCAGCATCCAGGAATACATCCTGCGGTCCTGGAGCCTGGTGAAACTGGGCACCACCAGCGCGCAGAAGAAGCTGTTCTTCAACCTGCGCAAGGCCAAGGCCAAGCTGGGCGCGCTGGAGGAAGGCGACCTGCGCCCGGAAAACGTGGCCCGCATCGCCCGCGACCTGAACGTGTCCGAGGATGAGGTCGTCGACATGAACCGCCGCCTGGCCGGTTCGGACGCCAGCCTGAACGCGACCGTGGGCAGCGACGGGGACAGCGTGACCCAGTGGCAGGACTGGCTTGAGGATGAGGACGCCGACCAGGCCACCGCCTATGAGGAACGCGACGAGCTGGACGCCCGGCGCGAACTGCTGGCCGCGGCCATGTCGGTGCTGAACGACCGCGAACGCGAAATCCTGGCCGCGCGCCGGCTGACCGACGATCCCGTCACGCTCGAGGAACTGGCCACCCGCTATCAGGTCAGCCGCGAACGCATCCGCCAGATCGAGGTGCGCGCCTTTGAAAAGCTGCAGGAAAAGATGCGCGAACTGGCGCGGGGCAAGGGGATGCTGATCCCCGCCTGACGCGCCGCGTTCCCCACCCCCCGGGTGGGGGCGGGATCTCTCCCGCCCCCGCGGGGGTGACGCGTTGGGGACGTTGCCGCGCCACCCCCGGATCGGTCCGGCGCCCGGCTGGGGGATCCGGCCGCCTGAACGCAGGCAAACCCGGGCGCGCAGCGCACCGCAAGCCCCTGCCGCGCAACCCGCGGGCCGCGCGCGATCTTTCTGCTGCGGCAAAACTCGGCCCCCCGCCGCTGCGTTAAGGCGCGATCCCTGCGCCCGCCCGGCCCCGCGCAGGGCTCTGCCTGATTTTCAGGCAGTGTCGGCCAGCCCGGCGCCGCCGCACCCTGGCCCGATTCGCAGGGTCTGCCGCGTTTCCTTTGCCCCCGCGCCCGTCTAGGATGGCCCCGAACGACACGGAGGCTGAACATGACCCGGACGATCCGCTGGGGCATCTTGGGCGCGGCCCGCTTTGCGCGCGACCAGATGGCGCCCGCCATCCACGCGGCCGAGGGCGCCGAATTCGCCGCGCTCGCCACCGCCGATGCGGCGCGCGCCGCCCCCTTCCGCGCGCTGAACCCCGCGCTGCGGGTGCATGGGACCTATGACGCGCTGCTGGCCGATCCGGGCATCGACGCGGTCTACATCCCGCTGCCCAACCACCTGCATGTCGACTGGACGCTGCGCGCCATCGCCGCGGGCAAGCATGTGCTGACCGAAAAGCCCATCGCGCTGACGGCGCATGAAATCGACGGGCTGATCCACGCGCGCGACGCCTCGGGCCTGGTGGTGGCCGAGGCCTACATGGTCGTGCATCACCCGCAATGGCTGCGCGCGCGCGAGCTGGTGCAATCGGGCGCGATCGGTGCGCTGCGCCAGGTCGATGCCGTCTTCAGCTACGACAACCGCGCCGACCCCGGCAACATCCGCAACCGCCCGGAAACCGGCGGCGGTGGGGTGCGCGACATCGGGGTCTATCCCTATGGCTGCGCCCGCTTCGTCACCGGGGCCGAGCCCGAGACGGTCGAGGCCCGCCTGCAGCGCGAGAATGGCGTCGACGTCTGGGCCCAGGCCACCGGCATCTGGGCCGGCCCGGGCGGCCGGTTCGCGTTTTCCGCCGTCACCTCGATGCGCCAGTTCCCGCGGCAGGAGATGACCTTCCACGGCGACCGCGGCCTGATCCGGCTGATCGCGCCCTGGAACCCCAATGTCTATGGCGAGGCGCGGCTGGACTGGCACCAGCCCGGCCATCTGGTGCTGTCCGACCGCTGGCCGGGCGTGAACCACTACAAGCTGCAGGTCGAGGCCTTCGGCCGGTCGGTCCGCGACGGCGCGCCGTATCCCTGCCCGCTGGAATTCAGCCGCGGCACCCAGGCGATGATCGACCGCGTGCTGGCCCAGGGGGTCGAGGTCGCGTTCTGACCAGTCCCTAACTGTTCCATCCCGGATGATCACATAGACCTCGGCGCTCTGCGTTTCTCATGGCAAGATCGATCTTGTGGGACATTCGGAGCGGGGTGCGGACATGCTGATCCATCTTCACAAGCAGGCCACGACGA
>JACXUX010000206.1 GCA_014763725.1 Rhodobacterales bacterium | reverse complement strand
GGGGTGGGGGCGGCGCTGGCGCGCGCCCCCGAACCGGCGGCACCGGACAAGGCCGCCGCGCCCCTGAACTGCCCGCTGCCGCCCGCGGCCCTGATCGAGGATCTGCGCGCGCGCGAAGACCGCGTCGCCGCGCGCGAGGCCGCGCTGGCCGACCGTGAGGCCGCGCTGCAGCTGGCGACCCAGGCGGCCGAATCGCGGCTGGCCGCGCTCGAGGCGGCAGAGGCCCGGCTGTCGGCCACGCTCGATCTGGCCGATGGCGCCGCCGAGGCCGATGTCGCCCGCCTGACCGAGATGTATCAGTCGATGAAGCCCAAGGACGCAGCCCAGGTCTTTGCCGCCATGGCGCCCGAGTTCGCGGCGGGTTTCCTGGGCCGGATGCGGCCCGAAGCCGCGGGCGCCATCCTGGCCGGGCTGCCGCCGGACCAGGCCTATGCCGTCAGCGCCCTGCTGGCGGGCCGGCATGCCGACGTTCCGCAGAAATGACAGGGGTTTCTTAACCCGACTCGGCCAGCCTTCGGCAGCGCACGGCAGGAGGTGGTGATGTTTGGCATCATCGGAATTCTCGTGATCTTCGGCATGGTCTTCGGCGGCTATCTGCTGGCCGGGGGCAAGCTGGGCATCATCCTGAAGACGCTGCCCTTCGAACTGATGATGATCGGCGGCGCGGCGATCGGCGCCTTCCTGATCTCGAACGACATGTCGGTGGTGAAGTCGGCGGCGCGCGACATCGTCAAGGTCTTCAAGGGGCCGCGGTGGAAGCCTGCGGATTATCGCGACCTGCTGTGCCTGCTGTTCGAACTGATCCGGGTGGCCCGCGCCAACCCCGTCGCGCTGGAGGAGCATATCGAACGCCCCGACGAATCGGCGCTGTTCGGCCGCTATCCGCGCATCCGGGCCGATCATGAGGCGGTCGAACTGATCTGCGACACGATGCGCGCCGCCGCCATGAACTACGACGATCCGCATCAGGTCGAGGAGGTGCTGGACAAGCGCATGGAAATCGCCCGCCACCATGCGCTCCGATCGGCCCATGCCCTGCAGGCGATGGCCGAAGGCCTGCCCGCGCTGGGCATCGTGGCCGCGGTGCTGGGGGTGATCAAGACCATGGGCTCAATCGACCAGCCGCCCGAGGTTCTGGGCAAGATGATCGGCGGCGCGCTGGTGGGCACGTTCCTGGGGGTGTTCCTGGCCTATGGCCTGATCGGGCCATTTGCCGCGCGGGTGCAGGCGGTCGTCGCCGAGGACGACCATTTCCTGCAGTTGATCCGCGAGGTGCTGATCGCCAACCTTCACAACCATGCGCCCAACATCTGCATCGAGGTGGGCCGGCAGAACACGCCCCACCACGTCCGCCCCGACTTCGGCGATCTGGAACAGGCGCTGCGCGGGCTGAAGCAGGAGGCCGCATGATCCGCTGGCTGGTCGTCGCGCTGGCCCTGCTGGCCTGGCCGGCCTGGGGCCAGACGGCGCGGGTGCAATCGGGCGAGCATGCCGATTTCACGCGGCTTGCGCTGATCTTTCCGGCGGCGCCCGACTGGCGGCTGACCCGGACAGCGGGGGGCTATGTGCTGTCGGTCAAGGGGGCTGCCCCGGCCTATCGGCTCGATGATGTCTTCCGCCGCATTCCCCGGACGCGGCTGACCGCGATCTGGGCCGATCCCGCCACGGGCGACCTGCGGCTTGAGGTCGGCTGCGCCTGCCATGCCACGGCCTTTGCCTTTCGGCCCGAGACGCTGGTGATCGACCTGCGCGACGGACCGCCCCCGCCCGATTCGCCCTTCGAGCTTGCTGAAACCGGGGTGGCCCTGCCGCCCCTCGGCAGCGTTGCGGCGCGGCCGCGTGCACGGCCGCCGGGATCGGATGCGCCTACCCGCCTGCCGTTTCCCGCGCCGCCCGCGCCCGCGCTTCCCGCGGATTTCGCATCGCGGTCCATCGACTCCGCGGCGATGCGCCGATCGTTGGTCGAGGCGCTGGGGATCGGCGCCACGGCCGGCCTTGTGGAGCTGGACCTGACGGCGGACGATGCGGCGCGCTTCGCGCCGCTCCCCGGGGAGCTGCCGCTTGCGGTGCTGGACGGACCGCGCATCGACCTGCGGCTGGGCGATGCGCCCGCGCGGGTGGAACCCGGCCGCGCGGACTGCCCAGCCCCCGAACTGACCGACCCCTCGGGCTGGTCCGATGGCCGCCCCGCGGCACAGCAGCTGGCCGATGTGAACCGGGCGCTGGTGGGGGAATTCGACCGGATCGACCCGGCCGCGGCCGAGCGCGGGGTGCGGGTCCTGCTGCATTTCGGCTTCGGGGCCGAGGCTGCGGGTCTGCTGCGCGTGGCGCCGGTGCCGGCCGCGCGGCGCCAGTTGTGGGACGGCATGGCCCGTATCGTCGACGGCGGCACCGATCCGGATGGCGCGCTGATCGCGCTGGCGGGCTGTGACGATGCCGGGGCGCTCTGGGCGGCGCTGGCTGCGCCCGCCGACCGGCTGCCCCGGGGGCTGAACCGCACGGCCGTGCTGCGCAGCTTTTCCGCGCTGCCCCCGCATCTGCGCCGCAGCCTGGGGCCCGGCCTGGCCGACCGGTTTCTTGCCGCGGGCGATGCCCCGGCCGCGACCGCGCTGAATGAGGCGATCATGCGCGCCGGCCCGACGCCCGAGGCGCAGCTGGTCTCTGCCCGCCTTCGGATTGCCGAAGACAGGCCCGAGGCCGCCGCCGCCGAACTGGCCGCGATCGAGGCGCCAGAGGACGATCTGGCCGCCGCCGCGCTTGCCGATCTGGTCGAGCTGCAACTGGCCCAGGGGCTGGTGCTGCAGGCCGCGGACCTTCTGGACCTGCAGTCGCGCGCCCGTGAATACCGGGGCACCCCCCTTGGCGAAAGGCTTGCGCGGATCGAGGTTCTGGCCCTGGCCGCGGCGGGTGATGCTGCCGGGGCCTTCCGACTCGCGGCCGCGATGCCCGCCGTGCGGCCCGATCTGTGGCAGGTGCTGGCGCGGCAGGGAACCGACGACGACCTGCTGACCCAGGCCGTGCCCGCCCCGCCCGAGGCGGTTGCCGAGGCTACCCCGCCCGTGCGCCAGTCCCTGGCCGGGCGGCTGTTGCGCCTGGGGATGCCCGAAGCCGCCCTGCGCTGGGTGGCCGGGCTGGACACCGCGGACGAGGATCTGCGTCTGCTCCGCGCGCGGGCCGCGGCCCAGATGAACGACGGGCGCGGGATCCTGGAACAGATCGCGGGGCTGACCGGGCCCGAGGCCGCGGCGTTGCGGGTGCAGGCGCTGACGCTGCTGGGCGATCCGGCCGCCGCCGCTCTGGCCGCCGCCGACCCGCAGTCGGCCCGTCGCGCGCTGTGGCAGGCGCGCGACTGGGCGGCGCTGGCCAGCGCCGCAGGGGACGACCCGCGGGCCGAGGCCGCCCGCCTCGCCCTGCCGAACCAACCCCCCGCGGACATGGCCGAGCCGCTCGCCTCGGCCCGGGCACTGGTGACGGAAAGCGCCTCGGCGCGGGTGCGGCTGCGCGACCTGCTGACCGCAGAACCCGAAACCCTGGTTACCGAACAGCAACCTTTGGCCCCCTAGGCTGGGAACATCGGCAGAACACCAGGGGAATCGGGCCGCATGCTGCGCAAGGGGATGCTGGGGGCGACGGTGCTGGCCGCGTGTCTGGCGCTGGGCGCGAGGGCGGGGGTTCCGGCGCCCGAGGTCTGTGATCACGCCGCCCGGCAGGCGGCCACGGCGACCGGGGTGCCGCTGGATCTCTTGCGCGCCATCGCCCGGGTCGAGACGGGCCGCGGCGCGGGCGCCGACCGGCAGCCCTGGCCCTGGGCGCTGAACCTGGGCGGCGACGGGCGGTGGTTACCCTCGCTGGCCGAGGCGCAGGCCCTGGCCGAGGCCGAGATTGCCGGCGGCCGCCGGAACCTGGACCTCGGCTGCTTTCAGCTGAACTACCGCTGGCACGGGGAGGCCTTCCCCTCGATCGCCGCCATGCTGGAGCCGCAGGGCAACGCGCTTCATGCGGCGCGGTTCCTGCTGGATCTGCATGCACGGCTGGGAGACTGGGCGGCGGCGGCGGGGGCCTATCATTCGTCGGACCCTGACAGGGCCGCGGCCTATCGCGCGAGGGTTGAATCCGAACTGGCCGCCCTGTCCGGGGCGCCAGACCTGCCACCAATGCCGCCCCCGGCCGCGCCGCGGTTCAATGCCTTTCCGCTGCTGGTCGCGGCGCCCTCGGGGGCCCGGGGGTCGCTGGTGCCGCAGGGGCTGCCCGGCCGCGGCCCGATCTGGGGCCTGCCATGACCGCGCCCGGCCTGCGGCTTGCCCGCGTGGCCCAGCCCACCGTCCTGCTGGCGGTGGGGCTGATGACGGTGATCGTCATGATGATCCTGCCGGTGCCCGCCTGGGTGCTGGACATCGGGCTCGCGCTGTCCTTCGCGCTGGCCATCCTGATGCTGACGGTCACGCTCTTCATCGAGAAGCCGCTGGATTTCTCGGCCTTCCCGACGATCCTGCTGGCCTCGCTGCTGCTGCGTCTGGCGCTGAACGTGTCCTCGACCAAGCTGATCATCGGCCAGGGCCACACCGGCACCGATGCCGCGGGCGCCGTGATCGAGGGGTTCGCGCAGTTCATCATGGGCGGCAACCTGCTGCTGGGGCTGGTGATCTTTTGCGTCCTGCTGATCGTGAACTTCATCGTGATCACCAAGGGCGCGGGCCGCATGGCCGAGGTCGGCGCGCGCTTTGCCCTGGACGGCATGCCCGGGCGGCAGATGGCGATCGACGCCGATGTGGCGGCGGGTGCCATCGACCATGCCGAGGCCCGCGCCCGGCGCGAACGCGAACTGGCCGAGACGACGTTCTTCGGCTCGCTCGACGGGGCGTCGAAATTCGTCAAGGGCGATGCGGTGGCGGGGCTGCTGATCACGGTGCTGAACATCGCGATGGGCCTGGTGATGGGCATCGTGGTGCACGACATGCCCTTCGACCGCGCGCTGGAAACCTATGCGATCCTGACGGTGGGCGACGGGCTGGTCAGCCAGATCCCGGCCGTGATCATCTCGGTGGCCAGCGCGCTGCTGCTGTCGCGGGGCGGCACCACGGGTGCGGCCGACCGGGATTTCTTCCGCCAGCTGGGGCGCTATCCCGCGGCGCTGGGCACGGTGGCCGCGCTGATGGCGCTGTTCGCGCTGGTGCCGGGCATGCCCTTTGTCCCCTTCATCATCGGGGCGGCGGCGCTGGCGCTTGCGGCGCGGCTGGCCCGGCCCCCGGTGGCCGAGGTCGCCGCCCCGATGATGAAGGGGACAAAGGGCATGCCCGGCACCAG
>JACXUX010000205.1 GCA_014763725.1 Rhodobacterales bacterium | reverse complement strand
GGGCTGATCGCGGCGCTGGCCGCGGCGCGGGCGGGGGCGCGGGTGATCCTGGCCGAACAGGACTGGCTGCCCGGCGGCCGCCTGCTGGCCGAGACCGAGGTCGTGGGCGACCAGCCCGGCGCCGACTGGGCCGCCCAGGTCTGGGCCGAACTGGCCGCGATGCCGAACGTGCGGCTGATGCCGCGCACCACGGTGACCGGCGTGCATGACGACGGCACCTATGGCGCGCTGGAACGGGTGTCGCTGCACCTGGCCGCCCCGCCCGAGGCGCCGCGCGAAGCCTTCTGGCGGATCGTGGCGAAACAGGCCGTGCTGGCCGCGGGCGCGCTGGAACGGCCCATCGCGTTCGAGAACAACGACCGACCGGGGATCATGCTGGCTTCGGCCGTGCGGGCCTGGGTCAACCGCTGGGCGGTGGCGCCGGGCCAGCGGGTGGCGGTGTTCGCAACCGACGACACCGGCGCGCGCACGGTGGCCGACCTGCGCGCGGCGGGGGTGGACGTGGCCGCCCTGATCGACGCGCGCGACGATGCCCCCGGCGTGGCCGACGTGCCGCTGCACCGCGGCGCGGTCGTGACCGGCACGCGCGGCCGGGGCGGGTTGCGGCAGGTGATGGTGCGCAGCGGCACCACCGACTTCCGGGTCGAGGCCGATGTTCTGGCGGTTGCGGGGGGCTGGACGCCCACGATCCACCTGACCAGCCATCTGGGCGCCCGCCCGGTCTGGGACGAGGGGCGCGCGGCCTTTCTGCCTGCGCCCGGGGCGGTGCCGGGGCTGCATCCGGCGGGGGCCTGTGCGGGGCATCTGTCCACTGCCGACTGCCTGGCCGACGGTCTGGCCGCGGCAAGCCGCGCGCTGGCCGCGCTGGGCCTGACCGCGCCCGACCTGGCCCTGCCTGCAGCCGACGGCGCGGCGCGGCGCGGCCTGCCGCTGTGGCAGGTGCCGGGCAAGGGGCGCGCCTGGCTCGACTTTGCCAATGACGTCACGGTCAAGGACGTGCAGCTGGCCGCGCGCGAGGGCTATGGCGCCAACGAACACATGAAGCGCTATACCACCCAGGGCATGGCGCCCGACCAGGGCAAGAACTCGAACCTGGCGGCGCTGGCCGTGCTGGCCGAGGCGACGGGCCGCGGCATCGCCGAGACGGGCACCACCACCTTCCGCCCGCCCTTTGCGCCGGTCTCGATCGCGGCCATGGGTGCGGGGGCGCGCGGGGTGGGCTTCGCGCCGCAGCGGTTCACCACCAGCGACCCGGCCGCGCGCGACCGTGGCGCGCCGATGATCGAGGCGGGGCTGTGGTATCGCCCCAGCTACTTCCCCCGCCCGGGCGAGACGACCTGGCGGCAGTCCTGCGACCGCGAGGTGGCGATGGTCCGCCGCACGGTCGGGGTGACCGACGTGTCCACCCTGGGCAAGATCGAGGTGCAGGGCCCCGATGCCGGCCGCTTCCTGGACCTGGTCTATACCAACACCATGTCGACGCTGGCCCCGGGCCGGGTGCGCTATGGCCTGATGCTGCGCGAGGACGGCTTCGTCATGGACGACGGCACCTGCGCCTGCCTGGCGCCGGGGCACTATGTCGTCACCACCACCACCGCCGCGGCGGGGCAGGTGATGCGGCATCTGGATTTCGTCCACCAGGCCTTCTGCGCCGACTGGGCGGTGCGCTGTGTCAGCGTCACCGAACACTGGGCGCAGATGGCGGTGGCCGGCCCCCTGGCGCGGCGGCTGGTGGGTTCGGTGCTGGATACGCCGGTGGACCTGCCCTTCATGGGCTGTGCCGCGGTGTCGGTCGCCGGGGTGCAGGGGCGGCTGTTCCGCATCAGCTTCTCGGGCGAAGAGGGCTATGAACTGGCGCTGCCCGCCCGCCATGGCGAGGCGCTGTTCCGCGACCTGGTGGCGCGGGCCGAGCTGCTGGGCGGTGGCCCCTACGGGATGGAGGCGCTGAACGTCCTGCGGATCGAGAAGGGTTTCCTGACCCATGCCGAACTGCACGGGCGCACCACGGCCTATGACCTGGGGCTGCAGGGCCTGATCAGCCCGCGCAAGGACTGCATCGGCAAGGCCGCCAGCCAGCGCCCCGCCCTGTCGGGGCCCGACCGCGAACAGCTGGTGGGTCTGAAACCCGTGGGCGAGGGCGCGCTGACCGCCGGGGCGCGCCTGTTCACCCCGGGCGAGGAGGTCAAGCGCGAAACCGATCAGGGCTACGTCACCTCGGTCGCGCATTCGCCGACGCTGGGCCATTCGATCGGGCTGGGCTTCCTGAGGAACGGCCGCGCCCGCCCGGGCGAGATGGTGCGGCATGTCGATCATCTGCGCGGCGTGGACATCCTGTGCGAGGTCGTCTCGCCCGTGTTCCACGATCCGGACGGGGGGAAGATGCGTGGCTGACCTGATTGCGAAATCCCCGCTGGGGGGCCGGGCGCCCCTGACGATCGGCGCGGCCGGGCTGGCGGAATGGCTGCCGGGGCCGATGCAGGCCATCGCGCCCTTTCCGGGCCAGGACAAGGCGCTGGCCAAGGCGCTCAAGCCGCTGAAGCTGGCCTTTCCCGCCCCGGGCATGGTGGAAACCGGCGCGGGCGGGGCGCGGCTGGTCTGGACGGGGCGCGAGCTGGCCTTCCTGATCGGCGCGACGGCACCCGCGATGCCCGAGGTGGCGCTGGTCAGCGACCAGTCCGACGGCTGGGCGGGCCTGCGTCTGACCGGGGCTGCGGCGGCGGATGTTCTGGCGCGGCTTTGTCCGCTGGATCTGAACCCCGCGGTCTTTCCGCCCGGCCGGGTCGCGCGCGCGCCGCTGCAGCACATGGCCGCCGTGATCCTGCGCGAGGAGGAGGGGTTCGCGATCCTGGTCTTCCGGTCGATGGCTGAAACCGCCTGGCACGAGATTTCGGCGGCCATGCGGGCGCTGGCCGCGCGCGCGGCGCTGGGCGGCTGAGCGCGGGGCTCAGCCCAGGGCGGCCAGTGCCGCGGTCAGGTCGATCGCCCCGTCATACAGCGCCCGGCCCGAGATCGCCCCCGCGATCACCCCGGTGTCGCGCAGCGCGATCAGGTCGGCCAGCGACGCCACCCCGCCCGAGGCGATTACCGGGATCGTCACCGCGCGGGCCAGCGCCTCGGTCGCGGCGATGTTGGGGCCTCCCATCGCGCCGTCGCGGTCGATGTCGGTGTAGATCAGGGCGGCCACGCCCGCATCCTCGAACCGGCGGGCCAGGTCGGTGGCCGTCACGTCGGTCTCCTCGGCCCAGCCGCGGGTGGCCACGCGGCCCTTGCGCGCGTCGATGCCCACGGCCACCCGGCCGGGGAAGGCGCGCGCGGCCTGGCGCACCAGGTCGGGATCCTCGACCGCGACCGTGCCCAGGATCACCCGGGCGATGCCGCGGGTCAGCCAGCCCTCGATCGTGGCCATGTCGCGGATGCCGCCGCCCAGCTGGCAGGGCACGCCCACCCGCGCAAGGATCGCCTGCACCGCCGCGGCATTCACCGGCGCGCCGGCAAAGGCGCCGTTCAGGTCCACCAGATGCAGCCAGCGGCAGCCCGCCGCGACAAAGGCCGCCGCCTGCGCGGCCGGATCGTCGCCGAAGACGGTGGCCCGGGCCATGTCGCCATGCAGCAGGCGCACGCACTGGCCGTCCTTCAGGTCGATGGCGGGATAGAGGATCATGTGACACCTGCGGTTCGGGACTGCCCGCCGCACATAGACCGAAAGCCGCGCCGGCGCAAAACCCCCCGTTTCTGAACGGATGGTCAAAACGCGACTCTTTGGGATAGGAAAGCGACGTTTCCGCTTGCCGCCGCCGCCCCGGCGCCCTAAACGGCCGCACCTTGCAACCGCCGGGAGATCAAGATGACGCGGACGCTGTGGTTGGGCCTGATGGCCGTGCTGATCCTTGCGGGGGGCGCCGTGCCCTATGGCCTGCTGGCGGGGGCGGGCCCGTCGCTGGCGGTGCCGCTGTTCTGGGCGGGTTTCGGCCTGGCGGTGATCGCGCTGATCGCCGCGGCCCTGGCGCGGTGGAGGGTCTGAGCATGATCGACCCGATCGTGATCTGGGGCGCCATCGCCGCCTTTGCCGCCGTGGGTCTGGTCATCGCCTGGCGGGCCCGGGCCGAGATGGGCGCGGGCGCCGTCGACTATTACCTGGGCGGGGGCCTGGGCGGGCTGATGTCCGGCCTGTCCTATGCGGCCACGACCTATTCGGCCTTCATGCTGGTGGTGCTGACGGGGCTGACCTATCGCGGCGGCATCGGCGCGCTGGGGTTCGAGCTGATCTATTTCGCGGGCCTGTCGCTGGTGGTGCTGTTCGGGCCGCGGTTCTGGCTGGTGGGGCGCGCCCATGGCTTTGTCAGCCCGGCCGAGATGGTGGGCGCGCGCTATGGCAGCCCCGCGGTCGCCCGCGCGATGGCGGGGATCGGCCTGCTGTTCCTGCTGCCCTATTGCACGACGCAGATGGCGGGCATCGGCCTGTTGCTGTCGGGGGTGACGGGCGGCGGCATCCCGCTGCCCGCGGCGGTGGCCACGGGCGCCGGGCTGGCGCTGGTCTGGACGGTGGTGGCCGGGCTGCGGTCGGTGGTCTGGACCGATGCAGTGCAGGCGGTGGTCATGCTGGGGTCGGGCCTGATGGCGGTGGGCGTGGCGGTGCAGGCGATCGGCGGCTGGGGCGCCTTTGCCGCGGGTCTGATGGCGGAAAACCCCGCCCATCTGGGCGTGCCTGGGCCGGGGCTGTGGTCGTTTCCGACCTTCCTTGCGCTGAGCTTTCCGTGGTTCTTCTTCGCCATTTCCAACCCCCAGGTCAGCCAGCGGCTGTTCATGCTGCGCGATCTGGCGGCGCTGCGGCGGATGATCCTGTGGGTGCTGGGCTTCGGTTTCGTCTTCACGCTGGTGGCGGTGATCTGGGGGTTTGCGGCGCTGCGGCTGGTGCCGGGGCTGGACAACCCCGCGGGGGCGACGGCGGCGCTGCTGACCTCGGGCGCGATTCCGGTCTGGCTGGCGGTGGCGCTGATCCTGGGCATCCTGTCGGCGGCGGTGTCGACGCTGGACAGCATCGCGCTGACCATGGGGTCGATGGTGGCGCGCGATCTGGTGCCCGGCCAGGCCGAGGCGCGGCAGATCCTGATCGGGCGCGCGGTGGTGATCGCCGTGATCCTGTTCGCGGCCGTCTTTGGCGTGTCCAAGGCGCGCATCGTCGACCAGCTGGCCGCGCTGTCGGCGGCGGGGCTGCTGGTGGTGGTGCCGCCGGTGGTGGGGGCCTTCTTCTGGCCGCGGGCCACGGCGGCCGGGGCGCTGGCCGACCTGGTGACGCGCTGGGTGGC
>JACXUX010000204.1 GCA_014763725.1 Rhodobacterales bacterium | reverse complement strand
GGCTCCAGCAGGCCCAGGATGTGCAGGCGGCGAAAGAACTTGGCCACCTGCGCTGTGGTCATCGGCGCGTCAGTGATCGCCTGCAGGCGTTCCTGCAATTCCTCGGGGGTGGACTGGCCATCGGCCTCACGGCAGAGGAAATGTTCCTGTGCGGTGAAGTCGAACTTGCGGTCGTTGCGCAGGTCGATGATGCGCAGCAGGCCGGGCAGGCGCGGGCCGTCCTCGGGCCCCGGGCCTTCGTGGACAAAGCGCAGGTCGGCCCGCATCCGGGGACGCGACACGGTCGAGGCCGCGGCCGCAACCGCCCGCCGAAAGCCGAAGGACCGATCTGACGAAGTGTCAGGGGATGCCGCATCGACCATGTCGGGCGGGTTCGTCCCCTCTGCACCGCCGGTTGCGCCGCCCGAGGAAACTTCGTCACGCTTCATGGTCCACCTCTGGACGCGATGCCGTGGCATCGCCAGGTCAAGGCGCCGCGCCGCAACATGCGGGGTGGGGCCCGAGCCTTGTCAACATAGGCGATGTTCGCGGAACTTTCTACCGCGATCCGCTGCACCGCCGCGAATTTCGCCGCAGCGGGCGGTTGACGCGGCCCCCTGCCCGGGCCTTTGCTGACGGGGCGGGCGCCACCGGGGGCGCCGCAGGGCAGGACGGCATGACAGCGGCCGGTGACGGGATCGTCTTTCAGGCCCAGGGGCTGACCAAGGTCTATGGCAGCGGCCAGCATCAGGTGCAGGCGCTGCGCGGCGTCGACTTTCAGGCCGCGCGCGGGGAATTCGTGGTGATCCTGGGGCCTTCCGGGTCGGGCAAGTCGACCTTCCTGAACATCGCGGGCGGGCTGGACAGCCCGACCGCGGGCCGCGCCTGGTTCGGCGACCGGGAACTGACCGCGCTGGACGAGGCCGGGCTGACCCGCTACCGCCGCGACCATGTGGGCTTTGTCTTTCAGTTCTACAACCTGGTGCCCAGCCTGACCGCGCGCGAGAATGTCGAGCTGGTCACCCAGATCGCGCGTCGCCCCATGCCGGTGGACCGCGCGCTGGCGCTGGTGGACCTGACCGACCGCGCCCACCACTTTCCCGCCCAGCTGTCGGGCGGCGAACAGCAGCGCGTGGCCATCGCCCGCGCCATCGCCAAGAACCCCGAGATCCTGCTGTGCGACGAACCCACCGGCGCGCTGGACAGCGCGACAGGGATCCGCGTGCTCGAGGCGCTGACGCAGGTGAACCGCGCCACCGGGGCGGCCACGCTGGTCATCACCCACAATGCCGCGATCCGCGAGATCGCCGACCGCGTGGTGCGCTTTGCCGATGGCCGCATCGTCGAGGAGGTGACGAACCCCGTGCGCAAGGCGCCGTCGCAGGTGGTCTGGTGATGTCGCCCCTGCGCCGCAAGATGCTGCGCGACCTGTGGCGGCTGCGGGCGCAGGCGCTGGCCATCGCGCTGGTGCTGGCGGCGGGGGTGGCCACGCTGATCCTGGGCACCGGCGCGCATCAGGCGCTGTCGGACACCCGCGCGCGCTATTACGAAGACCACCGCTTTGCCGATGTCTTTGCCGACCTGACCCGCGCGCCGCGCGCCCTGCTGGCCGAGATCGCCGCACTGGACGGTGTGCTGGCGGCCGAGGGGCGGGTGGTCAAGCCCGCCCTGACCGACATGCCCGGCATGGCCGAGCCGGGCAGCGTCCTGCTGGTGTCGCTGCCCGGGCCTGCGGGGCTGAACCGGCTGCACCTGCGCCAGGGCCGCCTGCCCGACCCCCAGGCCGCGCAAGAGGTGGCGGTGTCCGAGGGCTTTGCCACCGCGCACCGGCTGCGCCCGGGGTCGACGGTGACGGTGCTGATGAACGGCCGGCACCAGGTGCTGCAGGTGACCGGCATCGCCCTGTCGCCGGAATTCGTCTATGCCCTGGGCCCGGGCGAGATGATGCCCGACCCCCGCCGCTTCGGCATCCTGTGGGCGCCTGCCGCGGCACTCGAGGCGGCCTTCGACCTGGAGGGCGCCTTTTCCAACCTGGTGCTGAAGCTGGCCCCCGGTGCCGATGCCGCGCGGGTCATCGCCGCGCTGGACAGCCTGCTGGAACGCTACGGCGGCCAGGGCGCGCGGGGACGCGAGGATCAGGTCAGCCATGCCTTCCTGCAGGCGGAACTGACCCAGCTGGGGGCCATGGTGCGGGTGCTGCCGCCGATCTTTCTGGCGGTGGCGGCGATGCTGGTGAACATGACGCTGTCGCGTCTGGTCGCGCTGGAACGCGAACAGATCGGCCTGCTGAAGGCGATCGGCTACGGCCCCCGCGCCATCGCCCGGCACTATGTGGAATTCGTGCTGGTCATCGCGGCGGTGGGCATCGTGCTGGGCCTGGCCGCGGGGGCGTGGATGGGGGCGGAACTGGCGCAGATCTATGCGCGGTTCTTTTCCTTTCCCTATCTGGTCTTTTCCCGCGACCCGCAGATGCATGCGCTGGCCGCAGCGGTGGCCGCGGCGGCGGCGGCAGGGGGCGCGGTGATGGCGGTGCGCGGCGTGGTGGCGCTGCCGCCCGCGGTGGCGATGACGCCGCCTGCGCCCGCGGTCTATCGCGCCGGGCGGCTGGACGTCCTGCGCCGGCTGTTCCGCCGCCGGACCGCGACGATGGCCGCCCGCCAGCTGACCCACCGGCCGCTGCGCACGGCGGGGTCGGTCGTTGGCGTCGGGCTGGCGGTGGCGATCCTGGTGGCGTCGCTGTGGTCGTTCGGCTCGATCGAGCGGATGATCGAGGTGACGTTCTTCCGCGCCGACCGGCAGGATGCGCAGCTGGTGCTGACCGCCCCGGCCCCGGCGCGGGCGCTGCTGGCGGTGCGGCAGATGCCGGGCGTGATGACGGCGGAACCCTTCCGCAGCGTGCCCGCGGTGGTGTCGCACCGCCAGACCAGCCGTCGGCTGGCCCTGACCGGCCGGCCCGCCGAGGCCCGGCTGTCGCGCGTGCTGGCCCTGGACCTGACGCCCATGGCCATGCCCGATGCCGGGCTGATCCTGTCCGAGGCGCTGGCGCGCGCCCTGGGGGTGGGCCGCGGCGATCTGGTGACGGTCGACCTGCTGGACGGGCCGCACCGGCGCGTGTCGCTGCGGGTCAGCGGCATCTCGCTGGGCTATGTCGGGCTGCAGGCCAGTCTCGAGATCGGCGCGCTGAACCGGCTGATGGACGAAGGGGCCGTGATCTCGGGCGTCCATCTGACGCTGGACCCCGCGCAGCGCGACGCCTTCTTCGCCGCCGCGCGCGCGGCCCCCGCCACCGGCGTCGTGACGCTGACCGACCTGACCGTGACCCGCTTTCGCGAGACGCTGGCGGAAAACATCCTGGTCATGGTGACGGTCTATGTCACCCTGGCCGCCATCATCGCGGTGGGGGTGGTCTACAACCTGGCGCGGATCGCGCTGTCGGAACAGGGGCGCGATCTGGCCAGCCTGCGCGTGCTGGGCTTTACCCGGGCCGAGGTTTCGGGCGTCCTTTACGCCCAGCTGGCGGCTGTGGTGGTGCTGGCCCAGCCGGTGGGCTGGCTGATGGGCTGGGCGATGGCCGCGGCGATGGTGGCGGCGTTCTCGTCCGACCTCTATCGCGTGCCCTTCGTGCTGGACCGGTCGGTCTTTGCCACGGCCAGCCTGATCGTCTGCACCGCGGCGGCGGTCTCGGCGCTGGCGGTGCGCGGCCGGATCGACCGGCTGGACCTGATCGCCGTTCTCAAGACACGGGAGTGACCGATGCCCCGCCTGATCCCCGCGCTGTCCGCCCTGGCCGTCCTGGCGCTGGCCGTCTGGGCGCTGCTGCCCCGGCCCGTGCCGGTCGAGCTGGCCGACATCGCCCCCCGCACGCTGGAGGTGACGATCGAAGAGGAAGGCGTGGCCCGCATCCGCGAGGTGTTCACGGTGTCCTCGCCCATTGCCGGGCGGCTCAGCCGGATCGGGCTGCATCCGGGCGATGCGGTGGTGGCGGGCCAGACGGTCGTGGCCAGCATCGGGCCCGCGGCGCCCGCGCTGCTGGACAGCCGCGCCCGCGCCGTGGCCGAGGCCAGCGTCGCCGCCGCCCAGGCCGCCGTCGACCTGGCCACCGCCCAGCTGGCCCAGGCCCAGGCTGCGGCCGAGTTTGCCACGGCCGAGGCCGCGCGCGCCCAGGCGCTGTTCGACCGGGCCGCCACCTCGCAGCGGCTGCTGGACGCGGCGATCCTGGACCTGCGCACCGCCCAGGCCGCCGTCGACAGCGCGCGGGCGAACCTGGCCGTCCGGAGCCGCGAACTGGAAAGCGCCCGTGCCGTGCTGGCGGGCACCGGCCTCAGCGGGACCCAGACCTGCTGCGTCGATGTAACGGCGCCGGTGTCGGGCCAGGTGCTGCGGGTGCTGACCGAAAGCGAACAGGTGGTGCCCGCAGGCACGCCGATCCTGGAAATCGGCAATCCCGGCAATCTCGAGGTTGCCGTGGACCTGCTGTCGCGCGATGCGGTGCGGGTGCAGCCCGGGGCCGCAGCGCAGGTGACGGGCTGGGGCGGCCCGCCGCTGGCGGCAACCGTGGCGCGGATCGACCCGGCGGCGGTCACCCGCGTCTCGGCCCTGGGGATCGACGAACAGCGGGTAACGGTGATCCTGACGCTGGGCGGCGATCCGCAGGACTGGCAGGCCCTGGGCCACGGCTTTCGCGTGATCGCCCGCATCGGCCTGTGGCGGGCCGAGGACGTGCTGTCCATCCCCGTGGGCGCGCTGTTCCGCGACGGGTCGGACTGGGCGACCTATGTGCTGCGTGACGGCCGGGCGGCGCTGCAGCGCATCACGCTGGGCGAACGCAACGACGACATCGCCCAGGTGCTGACCGGCCTGCAGGCCGGCGACCGGGTGATCCTGCACCCCAGCGACCGGATCGCGCCCGGCGTGCGGGTGGCGCCAGATCCCTGACCGCGCCCGCCCAGCGGCGGCGGCACCCGCCCCGCAGCCCGCCGAAAGGACGTATCTTTTTTCACGTCGCCCTCTTTTTCGCGGAAAACGCTGCGCGTTTGATCAGTGGCAATTTCTCTTGATCCGATTTCATATTCAAACATCCATGTAGATGGTGAGTATCGAGTTCGATTCGCCCGTGCCCGGGGACCCGCGTGTCGGCATCCTGGCCTGCCAGTATTTTTGGGGGCCAGCAATTGCAGTGGGGGCCATCAACCACCACATGCAAGGCTGCGGTGCAGGATACGCTGCCAGTTGGTTAAATGTTCCATCCCGGATGATCACATGGACCCTCGCCGGTCTGCCCTGTTCATGGCAAGGTCGATCCTGCGCGAGGTTCGGGAGGGGGCGCGGGCATGCTGA
>JACXUX010000203.1 GCA_014763725.1 Rhodobacterales bacterium | reverse complement strand
TCATTCGGCCGCGGGCAGGATGCGGCGGTTGCGCGCGGCGCGGGCGTCGTGGTCGCGCTGCCAGCCGCTGGGCTGGTTGGTCAGCGACACCTGCACCGCAGTCACCTTGTATTCCGGGCAATTGGTCGCCCAGTCGCTGTAGTCGGTGGTCACCACATTGGCCTGCGTGTCGGGGTGGTGAAAGGTGGTGTAGACCACGCCCGGGCTGACGCGGTCGGTCAGGCGCGCGAGCAGCGCGGTGTCCCCCGACCGGCTGGCCAACCGCACCAGATCACCGTCGCGGATGCCGCGGGTTTCGGCGTCATGGGGGTGGATTTCCAGCACGTCATGGTCGTGCCAGACCACATTGGCCGTGCGCCGGGTCTGGGCCCCCACATTGTATTGCGACAGGATCCGCCCGGTGGTCAGCAACAGCGGGAACCGCGGGCCGGTGCGTTCGTCGGTGGGCACATAGTCGGTGCGGATGAACCGCCCCCGCCCGCGCACGAAGCCGTCGACATGCATCAGCGGCGTGCCCTGGGGCGCCGCCGCGTTGCACGGCCACTGGACCGACCCCAGCCGGTCCAGCAGGTCATAGCCGACCCCGGCAAAGCTGGGCGTGGTGCGGGCGATTTCATCCATGATCTGGCCGGGGTGGGCATAGGTCCAGCCCGCGCCCAGCGCATTGGCCAGGCGCTGCGTCACCTCCCAGTCGGCCAGGCCGTTGCGCGGCGCCATGACCCGGCGCACGCGGTTGATGCGCCGTTCGGCATTGGTGAAGGTGCCGTCCTTTTCCAGGAAGGTCGAGCCGGGCAGGAACACATGGGCATAGTCGGCGGTTTCGTTCAGGAACAGGTCGTGGACGATCACGCACTCCATCGCCGCCAGACCCGCGGCCACATGGCGGGTGTCGGGGTCGGATTGCAGGATGTCCTCGCCCTGGACATAGAGCGCCCGGAACGTCCCCTCGATCGCGGCATCCAGCATGTTGGGGATGCGCAGGCCGGGTTCGGGGTCGATCGGCACGCCCCATTCGGCCTGAAAGATCGCCCGCGCCTCGGGATTCCCGACATGGCGATAGCCCGGCAGCTCGTGCGGGAAGGACCCCATGTCGCAGGCGCCCTGGACGTTGTTCTGCCCGCGCAGCGGGTTCACGCCGGTGCCGGGGCGGCCGATGTTGCCCGTCAGCATGGCCAGGTTGGCGATGGCGATGACGGTGGTCGACCCCTGGCTGTGTTCGGTCACGCCCAGGCCGTAGTAGATCGCCGCATTGCCCCCCGTGGCATACAGCCGGGCCGCGGCGCGGATCTCGGCCGCGGGCACGCCGGTCAGGGTTTCCACCGCCTCGGGCGCGTGGCGGGGATCGGCGATGAAACCCGCGTAGTCGTCGTATTCGTCCTGGTCGCAGCGGCTGCGGATGAAGTCCAGGTTCGCCAGCCCCTCGGTCACGATCACATGGGCCATGGCGGCCAGCACCGCGACATTGGTGCCCGGGGTCAGCGCCAGGTGATGGGCCGCGCGGACATGCGGGCTTTCCACCGTCTCGGTCCGGCGGGGGTCGATCACGATCAGCCGCGCGCCCTGGCGCAGGCGCCGCTTCATCCGGCTGGCAAAGACCGGATGGCCCGCGGCGGGGTTGGCGCCGATCACCAGGATCACGTCGGCGGCCTCGACACTGTCGAAATCCTGCGTGCCGGCCGAGGTGCCGAAGGTCTGGCCCAGCCCATAGCCGGTGGGCGAATGGCAGACGCGGGCGCAGGTGTCGGTGTTGTTGGTGCCGAAGACGGCGCGCGCCAGCTTCTGCACCAGATAGGTTTCCTCATTGGTGCAGCGGCTGGAGGCGATGACCCCCAGCGCCTGGGGGCCATGCGCGGCCCGGATGGCGCGCAGGCGGGCCGCGGCAAAGTCCATCGCCTGGTCCCAGGTCACCTCGCGCCAGGGATCTTCGATCCGGTCGCGGATCATCGGGCGCAGGATGCGGTCGGGGTGGCGGACATAGCCCCAGGCAAAGCGCCCCTTGACGCAGCTGTGCCCGCGGTTGGCCTTGCCCTGTTTCCACGGCACCATCCGCACCAGTTCGTCGCCGCGCAGCTCGGCCTTGAACTGGCAGCCCACGCCGCAATAGGCGCAGGTGGTGACCACGCTGCGGTCGGGGGTGCCCACCTCGATCACCGTCTTTTCCACCAGCGTGGCGGTGGGGCAGGCCTGGACGCAGGCGCCGCAGCTGACGCAGTCCGAGGTCAGGAAACTGTCGCCCGCGCCCCCGGCATGGATGCGGCTGTCCCAGCCGCGGCCCTGCACGGTCAGCGCGAAGGTGCCCTGCACCTCTTCACAGGCGCGGACACAGCGGTTGCAGACGATGCATTTCGACGGGTCATAGGTGAAATAGGGGTTGCTGTCGTCCCGGGGCCGCCACTGCGGGTTGGGCGCATCGCCCGCGCGGGGGCGGAAATGGGTCTCGACGGCCGGGTAGCGCACCTCGCGCAGGCCCACGGCGCCGGCCATGTCCTGCAGCTCGCAATCGCCATTGGCCGCGCAGGTCAGGCAGTCCAGCGGATGGTCCGAGATGTAGAGCTCCATCACCCCGCGGCGCAGCTGCTTCAGCCGGTCGGTCTGGGTCTGCACCTGCATCCCCGGCGCCACGGGCGTGGTGCAGCTGGCCGGCGTGCCCGCACGGCCCGCGATTTCCACCAGGCACAACCGGCAGGACCCGAAGGCGTCCAGGCTGTCGGTGGCGCAAAGCTTCGGGATCGGGATGCCCGCCAGGGCAGCCGCGCGCATCACGCTGGTGCCCTGGGGCACCGTCACCTCGACCCCGTCGATCGTCAGCGTGACGGGTTCGGCCCGCATCGAGGCCGGCGTGCCCAGGTCGCGGTCGTCGGGCAGGATGAAGTCCTTCATTCGGCGGCCTCGCGCATGGGGGTGAAGTCCTGCGGGAAATGGGTCAGGGCGCTTTGCACCGGATAGGGGGTGAAGCCGCCCAGCGCGCAGAGGGAGCCTGCGCGCATCGTCTCGCACAGATCCTCCAGCAGGGGGATGGCGGTCGCGTCGCCCTGGCGGATGCGGTCGATGGTTTCCATGCCGCGGATCGCGCCGATCCGGCAGGGGGTGCATTTGCCGCAGCTTTCCACGGCGCAGAATTCCATGGCAAAGCGGGCCAGCGCCGCCATGTCGGCGGTGTCGTCCACCACGACCAGGCCCGCATGCCCGATCAGCCCGCCGCGGGCGGCAAAGTCCTCATAGCCGAAGGGGGTGTCGAACAGCGCGGGCGGGAACCAGGCGCCCAGCGGCCCGCCCACCTGCACCGCCTTGACCGGCCGGCCGCTGGCCGTGCCGCCGGCGATGTCGTGGACGATCTCGCCCAGGGTCAGGCCGAAGGGCACCTCGCACAGCCCGCCGCGGCGGACGTTGCCCGCGATCTGCAGCGGGATCGTGCCGCGCGACCGGCCCAGGCCCAGGCTGGCATAGGCCTCGGGTTCCCGGGCCAGGATCGCGGGGACCGCCGCCAGCGTCAGCACGTTGTGCACAAGCGTGGGCCGGCCGAACAGGCCCTGCAGCGCGGGCAGCGGGGGCTTGGCGCGCACGGTGCCGCGCCGGCCTTCCAGGCTGTTCAGCAGGGCCGTCTCCTCGCCGCTGACATAGGCGCCGGCGCCCACGCGCAGTTCGATGTCGAAGGCCGGGCCCTGGCCCAGCATCCGTGCGCCCAGCAGTCCTGCGTGCCGTGCCTGCGCCAGCGCCGCGCCCAGCACCGCGATGGCATCGGGATATTCGCTGCGCAGATAGACATAGCCGCGGGTTGCGCCGCAGGCATGGGCGGCGATCGCCATCCCCTCGATCAGGCAGAAGGGATCGCCCTCGATCAGCATGCGGTCGGCAAAGGTGCCGCTGTCGCCTTCGTCGGCGTTGCAGACGATGTATTTGCGGTCGGCCGGCGCCTCGGCCGCCGTCCGCCACTTGATGCCGGTCGGAAAGCCCGCGCCGCCGCGGCCGCGCAGCCCGCTGTCGGTCACTTCCCGCACGATCGCCGCCGGTGCCAGCGCGCGGGCGCGCTCCAGCCCGGCCAGCCCGCCCTGCGCGCGATAGTCGTCGAGCGACAGCGGGTCGATCAGGCCCACGCGGGCAAAGGTCAGCCGGGTCTGCGCGCGCATCCAGGGCAGATCGTCTGTCGGCCCGAGGGCCTTGTCGCTGGTCCCGTCAAGGATCGCCGCCACGTCGGCGGGGCTGACCGGCCCGAAGGCCCGGCGGCCGGCGCCGGTGTCGATTTCCACCAGCGGTTCGAGCCAGATCATGCCGCGGCTGCCGTTGCGAACGAGCTGCACGTCAAGGCCGCGGGCCCGCGCCGCGCGCATGACGGCGTCGGCCACGGCATCGGCGCCCAGCGCGCGGGCAGCGGCATCGCGCGGAACATAGACCTTCATGCCCGATACTCCGTCACGGCGGCCCGTACGCCTTCGGCGGTCGCCCGGCCCACCAGCCGGCCGTCCACCATCGCCGCCGGACCGCAGGCGCAAAGCCCCAGGCAATACACATCCTCGACCGCGACATCGGCGCGGCCTGCCAGCGCCGCGGTCACCGCGGCGGCCAGGTCGCGCCCGCCGGTGGCCTGACAGGCCTCGGCCCGGCAGATCTTCACGACATGGCGGGGCGGCGGGCTGCGGCGGAAATCGTGATAGAAGCTGACCACACCGTGCAGTTCGGCCCGGCTGATGTTCAGCGCGCCGGCGATCGGGGGCAGGGCGGCCTCGGGCAGCCAGCCCCATTCCGCCTGCACCGCATGCAGGATCGGCAGCAGCGGCCCCTCGCGGTCGAGATGGGCGCCAATGATCTCGTCCAGACGAGGGTGCAGGGCAGGCAGGGTGTCGCGCATCGGCAGTCCCGGTTGTCGTCCTGCCCGTTAGACCCTGATTGCGCCTGTTTTCAATATCGGTATTCCGTCGGTTGATAGGAAACACCTATCATTCCTCGGCCATCCGCCGCGCTTCGGCCAGCAGGGCGGCGATCACCGGGGTATGCGGTTCGCGCCAGGGCGCGATCAGGCCGACGGCGTGGCGCGCGTCCGGCGCGGTGATCGGCACGGCGGCCAGCCCGCCCCCGGCGAGGAACACGTCCGCCGCCTTGTGCGCCAGGATCGTGGCCCAGCCGCCCTGCAGCACATGGCTGACCAGCACGATGGTCGAATTCGATTCGATCCCCGGGCTGACCGTCACGCCGGCCTGCGCCAGTTGATCGCCGATGATGCGGCGGTTCTGCATGTCAGGTGTCAGCAGGCACAGCGGCAGCGCCCCGAGGTCGGCCCAGCCGATCGCCGGCAGCCGCGCCTCGGGCGCATCGGCGCGCACGACCAGGACATAG
>JACXUX010000202.1 GCA_014763725.1 Rhodobacterales bacterium | reverse complement strand
GACGGTGGCCAGGCGTGGGGCCGCCGCGGCCCCTGCGGCCCCACGCCTGGCCACCGTCGCCCCGGTGATGCTCAAGCCCCCGGCCGAGGTGGTCGCCGCCGAAAAGGAGCGCAAGCGCAAGGAACGGCTGATGGAGCTGCGGCTCGAGCTGCACAAGCGGCTGCTCGACCAGCTGAACCTGGCCGCCCTGGAACAGGCGACCGAGGCCAGCCTGCGCGCCGAGATCGCCGCGATCACCGCCGAGTCGCTGGAGGAAATGGCCGTCGTCCTGAACAAGGAGGAACGCCAGAACCTGGTCCAGGAACTCTATGACGAGGTGATGGGCCTCGGCCCGCTGGAGCCCCTGCTGAAGGACGACACGGTCAACGACATCCTGGTGAACGGGCCCAACCGCGTCTTCGTCGAACGCGCGGGAAAGCTGACGCTGACCGACATCGTGTTCAAGGACGAACGCCACCTGCTGCGGATCATCGACAAGATCGTGTCGGCCGTTGGCCGCCGGGTCGACGAAAGCAACCCCTATTGCGACGCCCGCCTGGCCGATGGCAGCCGCTTCAACTGCATGGTGCCCCCGGTCGCGGTGGACGGCAGCCTGGTGTCGATCCGCAAGTTCAAGAAGGAAAAGCTGAAGGTCGCCGATCTGGTGCGCTTCGGCGCCTTTACCGAGGAGATGGCCGCCTATCTGCAGGCCGCCGTCGCCACGCGGCTGAACATCATCGTCTCGGGCGGGACGGGGTCGGGCAAGACGACCACGCTGAACGCGCTGTCCTCGTTCATCGACAACCAGGAACGCGTGCTGACGATCGAGGACACGGCCGAACTGCAGCTGCAGCAGGTGCATGTGGGCCGCATGGAAAGCCGGCCCCCCAACGTCGAGGGCAAGGGCGCCGTCACCCAGCGCGACTGCCTGCGCAACGCGCTGCGGATGCGCCCCGACCGCATCATCGTGGGCGAAACCCGCGGCGAGGAGGTGATCGACATGCTGCAGGCCATGAACACCGGCCACGACGGGTCGATGACCACGATCCACGCCAACAACGCCCGCGACGCGATCAGCCGTCTGGAAAACATGGTGGCCATGGCCGGCATCGAGATGCCGCTCAAGGCCGTGCGCGCCCAGATCGCCAGCGCCGTCAACCTGATCGTCCAGGCCAGCCGCCTGCAGGACGGCAGCCGCCGCATGACCTCGATCACCGAGATCACGGGGATGGAGGGCGAGGTGATCTCGATGCAGGAAATCTTCCGCTACGAACGGCTGGGGGTGGAACCCAACGGCAAGATCATCGGCCGCTTCAACGCCACCGGCGTGCGCAGCCACTATTCCGAACGGTTCAAGCAGTGGGGCTACAACCTGCCTGCGAGCATCTACGAACCCCTGCCCTGAGGATCCGCAATGCAGCTTTCCGCCGCCCCGATCATCTACATCGTGATCTTCATCGCGGTCCTGCTGCTGGTCGAGGGCCTGTATCTGACCGTCTTCGGCAAGTCGATCAGCCTGAACAGCCGCGTCAGCCGACGCCTGGCGCTGATGGAAAAGGGCGCCAACCGCGAACAGGTGCTGGAACAGCTCCGCAAGGAGACGAGCCAGCACATGAAATCCGGCGGCATCCCGCTGTATTCCATCCTGGCGGCCAAGGCGCACAAGGCCAACATCGCCTTTTCGCCGCGCCAGCTGATCGCCATCATGGCGGGGCTGGGGGTGTTCGCCTATCTGGGACTGACCATCGGGACCGAGGCCAGCCTGCCCATCCGCATCGGCGTGTCGGTCGCGATGGGCGTGGGCGGCGTCTATGTCTGGGTGAACGGCAAGGCCAAGAAGCGGCTGGCGCTGATCGAGGAACAGCTGCCCGACGCGGTCGAACTGATGGTGCGCAGCCTGCGTGTGGGGCACCCGTTTTCATCCGCCATCGGCATCGTGGCCAAGGAAATGCCCGATCCCCTGGGCACCGAATTCGGCTTCATCGCCGACGAGGCCGCCTATGGCCGCGACGTGGCCGAGGCGCTGAAGGCGCTGGCCGAACGGATGGACATGCAGGACCTGCGCTTTCTGGCCGTGGCCGTCAGCATCCAGCAGCAGTCGGGCGGCAACCTGGCCGAGATCCTGGAAGGTCTGGCCAAGGTGATCCGGTCGCGGTTCAAGCTGTTCCGCCGCGTCAAGGCCATCACGGCCGAGGCGAAATGGTCCGGCATGTTCCTGTCGGGCTTTCCGATCGCGGCGCTGGTGGGCATCAACGTGATCCAGCCCGACTACTACGACGGGGTCAAGGAAACCCCCGTCTTCATCCCTGCGGCGATCGGCGTCGCGGCGTTCCTGATCGTCAACGTGATCTTCATGAAGATCATGGTCAACATCAAGGTCTGATCCCATGGGCGTGCTGACGTCGCTGAATGCCTGGCTGGTTGCGACGCTGGGCCCGCTGGGCCCGCTGATCGCGGTGGGGGGCCTGGGGCTGGTTCTGGTGCTGCTGACGCTGCCCAGCATGCTGAACCGCCGCCCCGACCCGCTGTCCAAGCTGAAGACCGCCGCCAAGGCCCCTGCCCCGGGCGAGGGCCAGGCCCAGACCCTGCGCCGCGGCGACCGCACCGACAAGCTGCAGAAATTCGCCACCTTCCTGGAACCCCAGGACGCGGGCGAGCTGTCGACCGCGCGGCTGAAGATGCTGCGCGCGGGCTACCGGTCCAAGGGCGCGGTGCGCGCCTTTCACGCCGCGCAGTTCGCGCTGGGGCTGGGGCTGCTGGCGCTGGGGCTGGTCTATGTGATGATCTCGAACGCGGTGGCCGAGGTCGGCACCCAGAAGATGATCCTGTCGATCCTGGGCCCCGGCGCGGCGGGCTACTACCTGCCGCAATACTGGGTGCAGCGCCGCATCCAGGAACGGCAGAAACAGATCATCGAGGGCTTTCCCGACGCGCTGGACATGATGCTGGTCTGTGTCGAGGCCGGCCAGTCGCTGGACCAGTCGATCCTGCGCGTGGCCCGCGAAATCCGCCCCGCCTACCCCGACCTGGCCGAGGAATTCGAGATCGTGGCGCAAGAGGTCAAGGCCGGCAAGGAACGGGTCACCGTGCTCAAGGACATGTCCGAGCGCGTGGGCGTGGCCGATGTGTCGTCCTTTGTCACCACGCTGGTGCAGTCGGCCACCTTCGGCACCTCGATCGCCGAGGCGCTGCGGATCTATGCCAGCGAGATGCGCGACAAGCGCGTGATGCGCGCCGAGGAGAAGGCGAACGTCTTGCCCACCAAGCTGACGCTGGGCACAATGCTGTTCACCGTGCCGCCGCTGATGATCATCCTGATCGGGCCGTCGGTCTACGGCATTGCCGTTCAGCTTGGGGGGGGAGGCAACTGATCCGACGGCTCATGCGGACCGCGCCCGTGGCGCTGGCCTTGGGGCTGGCGCTGTCGGGCTGTCTGGCGCCGGGGCTGCAAGCCCCCGAAAACGCCGCCCCCGCGGTCGATGCCGGTGCCGCGGCGGTCGACGGGCTGACCGTGGGCCACCGGCTGATGGCGGCGGGCGAATACGACCTGGCGCTGCGGGCCTATCTGCGGGCTGCGGCCGAACAGGGCGTGAATGCCGACACGCTGTCGGCCATCGGATCGGCCAACCTGCATCTGGGCCGGTTGGGCCAGGCCGAACAGATCCTGCGCCGCGCGCTGGAAGAGGATCCGACCTTCGTGCCCGCGCTGAACAACCTGGGCGTGGTGCTGATGGAACGGGGCAAGACGGGCGAGGCGAAGCGCGTCTTCGAACAGGCCTTCGCCTATGACCGTGGCGAAACCGCAGCCATCCGCGAAAATCTGCGCCTGGCCATCGCCCAGGCCGAACGGAACGTGTATGATGCGTCAACCGAGGCAGCCGACTACTCGCTCGTGCGGCAGGCGCGGGGGCAATATCTGCTCCTGTCCACGTTCTGAGGGTCCGGGCAGAACCATAGGACGCAAAATGCGCCACCCTGTCACTTTCGGGCTGTGCCTGCTGGGCAGCAGCCTTCTGGCCGCCTGCGGTCAGGGCGTCTCTCAGGCCGAGGTCGATCGCGCCCTGCGCGACGTCAAAGTGATCGACGAAAGCAACCTGAACGACATCATGCTGACCGTGGCCGATGCGGATGAGGCGGTGGCCTATTTCCGCAAGACATCGGCCGCGCAGCCCGACCGCATCGACCTGAAGCGCGGGCTGGCGAAATCGCTGATCCGCGCCAGCCGCCCGGCCGAGGCGGTGGCCGTCTGGGCCGAGGTGGTGGCCCACCCCCAGGCCACCGACGAGGATCGCGTGGCCCAGGCCGATGCGCTGATCCGCACCAACGACTGGGCCCGGGCCGAGGCGGTGCTGGACGCCATCCCGCCCACGCACGAAACCTTTGAACGCTACCGGCTTGAGGCAATGGTGGCCGACAGCAAGCGCGAATGGAAGAAGGCCGACAGCTTCTACGAAATCGCCCAGGGGCTGACGACCCGGCCCGCGGGCGTGCTGAACAACTGGGGCTTTTCCAAGCTGACGCGGGGCGATGCGGCGGGGGCGGAACGGCTGTTCCTGGACGCGCTGACCTATGACCCTACGCTGTTCACAACCAAGAACAACCTGATCCTGGCCCGCGGCGCGCAGCGCAAGTATGACCTGCCGGTGATCCAGATGACCCAGACCGAACGGGCCGAACTGCTGTATACGCTGGCGCTGACGGCGGTGAAGCAGGGCGATGTCCGGATGGGCAAGGGCCTGCTGCAAGAGGCGATCGACACCCATCCCCAGCATTTCGAGGCGGCCGTTCGGTCGCTGCGCACGCTGGACGGCGGGGTGTCCAACGGATGATCGAGATGCCGACCGGGGCGGCGCTGATCCTGCTGCCCCTTGTCATCCCCATCGCGATCTGGGTGTCGTGGAGCGACGCGCGCTTCATGAAGATCCCGAACAAGGCCGTGGGCGCGCTGACGGCGGTGTTCCTGGTGGCGGGGCTGATGGCGCTGCCGCTGGCCGACTGGGGCGCGCGCTGGCTGCATCTGGCCGTGGTGCTGGCCCTGGGCTTCGTCGCCAATCAGGCGGGGCTGCTGGGGGCGGGCGATGCCAAGTTCGCCGCCGCCATGGCGCCCTTCTTCGCGCGGGCCGATCTGGGGCTGGTGCTGGCGCTGTTTGCCGCCTGCCTGCTGGGCGCCTTTGCCGCCCACCGCCTGATGCGCGCCATTCCCGCCGTGCGCCGCGCCACGCCCGACTGGGCCAGCTGGACGCACCGCGACTTTCCCATGGGCCTGGCGCTGTCGGGGACACTGGTTTTCTACCTTGCGGCCGCAATCCTGACATGATGGCCGGGCAGGGTCGCACGTGAACGTGCCGCGCCCCTGACCGGAGCCCCGCCCATGAACGTGCAGAC
>JACXUX010000019.1 GCA_014763725.1 Rhodobacterales bacterium | reverse complement strand
TGACAGGGCACCGCACGGGGCAGCGCGCCCGGACCGCTTGACGCCGCCCCGCTTTCCCCCTAAAGCCCGCGGATGAATTTCGGCGCGCTGCCCCGTGCGGTGCCCTGTCAGCCCTACGGATACGAGGATAAGACGATGTCGCGCGTCTGCGAACTCAGCGGGAAAGGCCCGATGTCGGGCAACACGATCAGCCATGCCAACAACAAGACCCGGCGCCGGTTCCTGCCGAACCTGAACGAGGTCACGATGGTCTCGGACGTGCTGGGCCAGTCGTTCCGCCTGCGCGTCTCGGCCGCGGCGCTGCGCTCGGTCGACCATCGCGGCGGGCTCGATGCCTATCTGGCCAAGGCCAAGGACGACGAACTGTCGGCCCGCGCGCTGAAGATCAAGCGCGAGATCGAAAAGGCCCAGGCCCCCGCCGCCTGAGCTCTTTCGGCACCCCCAGATCAGGCCCCGCCCGGAGATCCCGGCGCGGGGCCTTGTCATGCCGTCGCACCCCCTTCCGGTCGCCGGCCCCAGGGTCTATCCGTGCCGCATGGCCCGTTTCATCCGCCCCCTGACGCTGGCGCTTGCGCTGATCGTCGCGCTCACCTCGGGCACGATGGCGGTGGCGCGCGGCCAGACCCGCGTGGGCGACCGGATCGTCATCTGCTCGGGCTACGGCCTGGTCACGGTCGAGCTGGACGAAAACGGCACCCCCGTGGGGCCGGTCCACATCTGCCCCGACTGCACGCTGTCGCACCTCGCGCATCTGCCCGCCGCGGCACCGGTCCTGCGCGCGCCGCAGGGCCGCGCCCGACGTCTGGGCCGCCCGCGCAGCCGTCACGGCGCGGGTCGCCCGCAGCCCCGCCCCCGGGCGCGCGGCCCCCCCGGTGCGGTCTGAACCCCTTCCTTCAGACCCTTACAGACCGGATGCATGACATGACCCCGAACCGCTTCCTTCCGGCCGCGCTGGCGGCCGCCCTGACCCTTGCCTCGGCCGGCCTCGCCCGGGCCGAGATCGCCGTGACCGACCCCTATGTCCGCGCTGCGGGCAGCATGGCCAAGTCGGGCGCCGCCTTCATGGTGATCGAGAACACCGGCACGACCGACGACCGCCTGATCGCCGCCGCCTCGGATGCGGCCGAAAAGGTCGAACTGCACACCCACAGGTCCGACGCCAATGGCGTGATGCAGATGGTCGAGGTCCCCGAGGGCTTTGCCATCCCCGCCGGCGGCAGCCATGCGCTGGCCCGCGGGGGCGACCATGTGATGTTCCTGGGCCTGACCCGGCCGCTGGCCGATGGCGACATGGTCACCGTCACGCTGACCTTCGAACAGGCGGGCGACGTGGTGGTGCAGATCCCCGTCGACAATGCGCGCAAGCCCGCCATGATGCACGCAGACCAGGGCGGCCACGGCGCGCATGGCGGCCATGGCATGGCCCCGTCGAACTGAGGCCAGGCAAGCCCCGACCGGGGCGCCGGACCGCCCGGCGCCCCCCTGCCCGGAACCCCCGCGATGCTGCTGCCGCTGACCCTGCCCGATGCCCTGGACCCGGCCGACTGCGACCGGCTGCGCGCCGATCTGGCCCGCGCGCCGCGGCGCGACGGCCGGCTGGTCGGCGCTCAGGCCGCCCCCGACATCCGCCGCGCCGATCTGGTCTGGATCGACGACCTGCCCGAGGCCGGCTGGGTGATGGCGGCGATGGTCCGCCTGTTCACCCGGGCCAACCGCCACTTCGGCTTTGACCTGACCGATTTTGCCGAAAGCGCCCAGGCCGCCCGCTATGGCCAGGACCGCCGGGGCCATTTCGACCGGCACAGCGACATCGGCGCGGGTGCACTCGCCCAGCGGCGCAAGCTGACGGCGGTGGTCCAGCTGTCCGACCCCGGCGACTACCAGGGCGGCGCGCTTGAGGTCTGGCCCGACAGCCACCCCCGCCCCGCCCCGCGCGACAAGGGCAGCGCGCTGGTCTTCCCCAGCTTTGCGCTGCATCGCGTGACCCCGGTCACGGCGGGCGAACGCTGGTCGCTGACGCTGTGGGCGCACGGGCCCGCGTTCCGCTAGGGCGCCGCCCCCCTGCCCCGTCAGGCCAGCCGCGCCAGCAGCCGGTCCATGAAGGCGCGACCCTCGTCGAACTGGGCCACCGACAGCCATTCGTCGGCCTGATGCGCCTGGGCAATGTCGCCCGGCCCGCAGACGACCGTCGACCGGCCCGCGGCCTGGAAATGCCCCGCCTCGGTGCCGTAGCTGACCACGCGGCGGGCATTGTCGCCGGTCAGGGCGCGCACCATCGCCTCGGCCTCGCCCGCCGCCTCGGGCACCAGGGGCGGGACGTTGAAGATCGTCTCGACCGCCACGCCGGCATCGGGATGCACCGCGGCCATCGCCCGCGACAGATCCGCCGCGCGCGCCAGAAACCTGTCGTGCCAGTCGGCCACCCGTTCGCCCGGCACCACGCGGAATTCCAGCACGAAGTCGCAGTGCTGGGCGGTGATGTTGTGCGCCGTGCCGCCATGCACATGGCCCACATGCACGGTGGTGAAGGGCGGGTCGAACAGCGCGGCCATCTCGGTCGGCGGGGCGGCCTGGATCGCGGCATTGGTGTCGTTGGCCCACTGGATCAGGCGCGCGGCCTCCATCACCGCGCTGACGCCCTGCGGCAGCAGCGAGGAATGCACCGGATGCCCGGTCAGCCGCGCCATGACGCCCACGCCCCCCTTGTGCCCCGTCACCGCGCCCATCATCGAAGGTTCGCCCACGATCACGGCCGAGGCCGGCGGCAGCGCCGCATCCATCGCCGCGATCAGCGGCGGCGCGCCGGTGCAGCCCAGCTCCTCGTCATAGCTCAGCGCCAGCTGCAAGGGGCGCGACAGGCCGCGGCGCGCGCCCTCGACCAGGGCCCAGATCGCCAGGGCGTCGAACCCCTTCATGTCGCAGGTGCCGCGGCCGTAAAGCCGCCCGTCGCGTTCCGTCACCGTCCAGGGGTCGGATGTCCAGACCTGCCCCTCGACCGGGACGACATCGGTGTGCCCCGACAGGCAGACCGCCCCGGGCACGGCCGGGCCGACATGGGCGAACAGCGCGGCCTTGGTCCGGTCGGGGTTCCAGTGCCGGCCGCAGGCGATGCCGTGGCCCGCCAGATAGTCCTGCACCCAGTCGATCAGGGGCAGGTTGGTGTCGCGGCTGACGGTGGGAAAGGCCACCAGCCGGTCAAGAATCGCGCGCGGGGTCAGATGGGGTGTCATGGGGCCTCCTGCCGGGCAGGCTGCGGCGCGCGCGCGGCGGGGTCAAGACCTCCGACCGCCCCCGCCGATGCCCATTCCGCAGGCATCCGCCTGACGCCGCGGCATCGGCGCGACTTCGCGCTTGCGGGGGGCCATGGAATTGATAACACTTGGTCAAAATCGCCGCCCGGGTTCGGCCCCGAGGGGGATAAGAAAGAATAACAAGTCCTTGGGGAGTGACATATGCCCGATGGGGCGCAGCCTGTCCTGGATGTCCGGGGGCTAAAGACCGTTTTCCGCACCCGCGGGGGCGAGGTCCATGCCGTCAACTCGGTCAGCTTTCACCTGAACCGCGGCGAGCTGCTGGGCGTGGTGGGCGAAAGCGGCTCGGGCAAGTCGGTCACGATGATGTCGCTGATCGGCCTGCTGCCCAGTCCGCCGGCCGAGGTGCGCGAAGGCCAGGTGCTGCTGGACGGCACCGACATCCTGAAGGTCACCCCGCGCGAGCTGCGCGAGATCCGCGGCGGCAAGGTGGGCTTTGTCTTTCAGGACCCGATGACCAGCCTGAACCCGGTGTTCACGGTGGGCGACCAGATCATGGAGCCGCTGACCCGCCACATGGGCATGACCCGCGCCCAGGCCCGCAGCCGCGCGGCCGAGCTGCTGGACCTGGTGGGTATTCCCGATGCGGCCAAGCGGCTGGCCAGCTATCCGCACCAGTTTTCCGGCGGGATGCGCCAGCGGGTGATGATCGCCATCGCGCTGGCCTGCGACCCCAAGGTGCTGATCGCCGACGAACCGACCACCGCGCTGGACGTGACGATCCAGGCCCAGATCCTGGAACTTGTGCGCGACCTGCGGGCCAAGCTGGGCATGGCCATCGTCTGGATCACCCACGACCTGGGCGTGATCGCGGGCATCGCCGACCGGGTGATGGTGATGTATGGCGGCCAGGTGGTCGAACAGGCCCCCGTGCGGGAACTGTTCGGCAACCCGCGCCACCCCTACACCCGCGCCCTGCTCAAGACGATCCCGAAACTGGCCGGCGTGCGCGAGGCCAAGCTGCAGACGATCGAGGGCCAGCCCCCGATCCTGACCGCCGCCCCCGACGCCTGCCCCTTTGCGCCGCGCTGCGCCCATGCCCTGCCGCGCTGCCTGGCCGAGAACCCGCTTCGCCGCCCCATCGGGGCGGAGCACGATGTCGCCTGCCACTGGGACCCGGAGCCTGCCCATGCGTGACACGACCGCGCCCCCGCCGCTGGTGCGCGTGCGCGGGCTGAAGATCCATTTCCCGATCTACACCGGCCTGTTCCGCCGCCACACCGGCGACGTGCGGGCGGTCGACGATGTCAGCTTCGACATCTGGCCGGGCGAGACGCTGGGCCTGGTGGGCGAATCGGGCTGCGGCAAGTCGACCTGCGGGCGGGCGCTGCTGCGGCTGTATGAACCCACCGCGGGCAGCGTCCAGATCGCGGGCACCGACATCGCCACGCTGGATGCCGGCGCCCTGCGCCGCGCCCGGCCGATGATGCAGATGGTCTTCCAGGATCCGCAGGCCAGCCTGAACCCCCGCATGACGCTGGCCGACATCATCGGCGAGCCGCTGTCGGAACATACCACGCTGACGCAGGACGAACGGCTGGCGCGGATCTACGAACTGATGGACCAGGTCGGGCTGAACCGCCGCTTTGCCAACCGCTATCCGCACGAATTTTCCGGCGGCCAGCGCCAGCGGATCGGCATCGCCCGCGCGCTGGCGCTGAACCCGAAATTCGTGGTCTGCGACGAACCGATCGCGGCGCTGGACGTGTCGATCCAGGCGCAGGTCGTCAACCTGCTGGAGGATCTGCAGGACCGGCTGGGCCTGACCTATCTGTTCATCAGTCACGACCTGTCGATGGTGCGCCACATCGCCGACCGGGTGGCGGTGATGTATCTGGGGCGCATCGCCGAACTGTCGCCGCGCGATGCGCTCTATGAACGCCCGCTGCATCCCTATGCCCAGGCGCTCTTGTCGGCCGTGCCCGAACCTGACCCCGCGCGCGAATCCAGCCGCCGCCGCATCATCCTGAAGGGCGACGTGCCCAGCCCCGCGCGCCCGCCCCGGGGCTGCCGGTTCTGCACCCGCTGCCCCCAGGTCATGCCCGTCTGCCGCGAGGTGCAGCCCGAACTGGCCGAGGTCGAACCCGGCCGGCTGGTGGCCTGCCACCTCTATACCGCCACAACCCAGACCGCCGGGCCAACCGGCGGCACCGAGGCCACAGAGCACGTCCAACAAGGAGAGACCCCATGAAACTGAAAACCGCCCTTCTGGGCGCCGCCGCCGCCTTTGGGCTTGCGCCCGTCGCGGCCCAGGCCGAACGCGGCGCCGACGGCGAGGTGAAAGTCCTCTACTACCAGGCCGTCTCGATCGTGAACCCCTACCTGTCCTCGGGGACCAAGGACGTCGAGGCCGCCTCGCTGGTGATCGAGCCGCTGGCCGGGTTCGACCAGGACGGCGTGCTGTTCCCGCGCCTGGCGACCGAAATCCCGACGGTGGACAACGGCGGCGTGTCGGCCGACCTGACCTCGATCACCTGGAAGCTGAAAGAGGGCCTGCTGTGGTCCGACGGCACGCCCGTCACGTCCGAAGACGTCAAGTTCAGCTGGGAATACTGCACCCATCCCGAAGGCGGCTGCGCCCAGGCCGCGCGCTATGAAGGCGTGGTCGCGGTCGAGACGCCCGATCCGCTGACCGTCGTGGTCCGCTTCGACGCGCCCAAGCCGAACCCCTACCAGGCCTTTGTCGGCTCGACCTCGCCCATCCTGCAGAAGGCGCAGTTCGCCGCCTGCGTGGGCGCCGCGGCCTCGACCTGCACGGCGCAGAACAACGCGCCCATCGGCACCGGCCCCTTCCGCGTGGTCGACTTCAAGGTCAACGACGTGGTCCAGATGGAGGCCAACCCGAACTACCGCGACCCGGCCAAGCCGCGCTTTGCCACCCTGACGCTGAAGGGCGGCGGCGATGCCGCGGCCGCGGCCCGCGCCGTGATGGAAACCGGCGAATTCGACTATGCCTGGAACACCCAGATCAACCCCGAGCTGCAGGCCCAGATGAAGGCCGGCGGCAAGGGCGAATTCGTCACCGGCTTCGGCACGCTGGTCGAACGGATCGAGATGAACATGACCGATCCCTCGCCCGGCCTGCCCGAGGGCGAGCGGTCCACCGTCAAGCATCCCCATCCGATCCTGTCGGACGAACGGGTGCGCCGCGCGCTGTCGATGGCCATCGACCGCAACGTGCTGAACGAGATCGGCTATGGACAGGCCGGCCGGCCCACCTGCAACCTGGTGCCCTCGCCCGCGGCCTTCGCCTCGGACAACACCGGCTGCCTGACCCAGGACATGGCCGGCGCCAAGGCGCTGATGGCCGAGGCCGGCTGGACCGACACCAACGGCGACGGCATCCTGGACAAGGACGGCAAGAAGCTGTCGATCCTCTACCAGACCTCGGTCAACGCGGTGCGCCAGGACTTCCAGGCGCTGGTCAAGGGCTGGTGGAACGAACTGGGCGTCGAGGTCGAACTGAAGGCGATCGACGCCAGCGTCTTCTTCGGCGGGGATCCGGGGTCGCCCGACACCTTCCAGAAGTTCTATGCCGATGTCGAGATGTATGCCAACAACTTCGACGGCACCGACCCCGAGCCCTATCTGTCGCAATATCTGTGCGACAAGATCCCGGGCCCGGACAACCAGTGGCAGGGCGAAAACATCAACCGCTTCTGCGACCCGGCCTATGACGCGATGGTCGCCGAACTGGCCCGGACCCAGGACTTCCAGGCCCGGACGGAACTGGCCAAGAAGCTGAACGACATGCTGACCAAGGACAGCATGGTCGTGGTGCCGCTGATCGACCGCGGCCGCCTGTCGGCCCGGTCGAACACCCTGGGCGGCGTTGTCCTGAACACCTGGGACAGCGAGCTGTGGAACGCCGCCGACTGGTACCGCGTCAAGTGACCTGACCCACCCGAACCGCGGGGCGCCCGGATTTTCGCAGGAAATCCGCCGGGCGCCCCGCCCCCTTCAGACCGCTGACCCGAGGCGCCCCCCGCATGCTGACCTTCGTGCTCCGCAGGCTTCTGCTGTCGATCCCGACGCTTCTGTTCATCAGTCTGGTCATCTTTCTGCTGGTCGATTTCGCGCCGGGCAGCCCGGCGTCGGAAATCCCGCTGACCGTGCCGCCCGAGGTCCGGGCCAAGATCCTGGAATCCATGGGCGTGAACGCGCCGCTGCACGAACGCTATCTGCTGTGGCTGAAGCAGTTCTTCTGGGTCGAGCCGCTGCACGCCTTCGACGCCACCTTCGGCACCAGCTATTCCGAGGGGATGCAGCGCATCATCAGCTATCAGTCGCGCGCGCCGGTGTTCGACATCATCGCCCAGCGCATCCCGCAGACGCTGACCGTGGTGGGGTCGGCCTATCTGATCGGGGTGGCGATCGCGCTGCCCATCGGGATCTATTCCGCCTATCGGCAGTATTCCTGGTTCGACCAGCTGGGCACCTTTGTCGCCATGGTGGGCTTTTCGGTGCCGACTTTCTTTACCGGCGTCCTGCTGATCCTGATCTTTGCGGTGGGGCTGGGGTGGTTCCCGTCGATTTACGACACCACGCTGAAGGTGACCGACTGGGACAGCTTCGTCCAGCAGGCCCGCCAGATGACCATGCCGGTGATGGTTCTGGCGCTCTACAACGCGGCGCAGATCAGCCGCTACATGCGGTCGTCGATGCTGGACAACCTGGGCCAGGACTATGTCCGCACGGCGCGGGCCAAGGGCATGAACGAACGCGTCGTGCTGCTGAAGCATGTGCTGCGCAACAGCCTGATCCCGGTGGTGACCGTGATCGCGCTGGGCATTCCCACCATCTTCGGCGGCGCGATCATCACCGAACAGGTGTTCAAGGTGAACGGCCTGGGGGCTGCGCTGATCGGGGCGATCCATGCCAACGACCTGCCCATGGTGCAGACGCTGACCTTCATCTTTGCCGTGCTGATCGTGATGTTCAACCTGGTGGCCGACATCCTGTATGGCATCCTGGACCCGAGGATCCGCTATGACTGACGCGCCCGACACCCTGGAACGCCCGCGCAGCCAGTGGCGCGACGTGTGGCTGCAGTTCCGCAGCCACAAGGGCGCGATGGCGGGGCTGGCGGTGTTCGTCACGCTGATCCTGTTCGTGACGCTGGGCCCGCTGATCTGGCGGATCGACCCGACCTACATCGACCCCGACCCGGTCAGGATGATCCGCGGCCGCAACCAGCCGCCCAGTTGGGCGCATCCCCTGGGCACCGACCAGCTGGGCCGCGACATGCTGGCGCGCATGATGGCCGGCGGGCAGGTGTCCATCGCCGTGGGGCTGGTGGCCATGTCGATCTCGGTCCTGCTGGGCACGCTGGTGGGGGTGCTGGCGGGCTATTTCCGCAAGCTCGACAACCCGCTGATGCGGCTGACCGACCTGTTCCTGGCGCTGCCGCTGCTGCCCTTGCTGCTGGTCATGGTGATGCTGTTCCGCGACGCGCTGGCCCGCGCCCTGGGCCCCGAGACAGGGACCTTCCTGATGATCGTGACCGCCATCGGCGTGACCAGCTGGATGCAGGCCGCCCGCATCGTGCGGGGCGAGGTGCTGGCGCTGAAGGAACGCGAATTCGTGCTGGCCGCGCGGTCGATCGGCACGCCCTCGCGCCGGATAATCCTGCGCCACATCCTGCCCAACGTGATGTCGCCCATCATGGTGGCGGCCACGCTGGGGATCGCCAGCGCGATCATCACCGAAAGCGCGCTGTCCTTCCTGGGCCTGGGCTTTCCGCCCGACTTCCCGACCTGGGGGCGGCTGCTGTTCGACGGGGTCGACTATCTGCAGCAATACCCCGAGCGGGTGATCTGGCCGGGCCTGGCCATCAGCCTGACGGTGCTGAGCGTGAACTACATCGGCGACGGGCTGCGCGACGCGCTGGACCCGCGCATCCGCGGCCGCTAGCCGCGAACAAGGGCAGCGGCCCCCGGCCCGCCCCCGGGCCGGACCGCGGGTTCGCGCGTCCGGTCCCGGGCGGGATTGCGGCTTTTCCACCCGGTGCGGCGCGGGAAAACGTTCCGCGCGTCCGGCCCCTGCGCACCTGCGCACCCCTTGATCGGCCCAGCCTACCTGCGCCATCTGGACGAATGTTCCGATCCGGGGGATATCCGATGCTTGCCACACTGGGGTTCGAGATGCTGTCGCCGCGCACCGCTTCGGTGGTGCTGGGGCTGGTCCTGGGGCTGGCCTTCGGCCTGCTGGCCGAGCCGACGCGGTTCTGCCTGCGCCGCGGGCTGGCGGGCCCCGCCCGGGAACGGCGGCCCGCGCTGGCGCTGTGGCTGATGGCGCTGGCCGTGGCGCTGGCGGGCACCCAGGCGGCGGTGGCGGCGGGGCTGGGTCTGGGAACCCTCGCGGCGGGCGCGGCACTGCGGCTGCTGGTGCCGGCGGCCTGGGTCGGCACGGGCTGGCTGCTGGCCGACGAGTTCGACCCGATCCCGCTCGAGTCGCTGTCGATGATCCTGCCCTCGGCCGAGACGCTGTTCTGGACCATCGCCGCCTCGGCCGTGCCGGCGGCCTTTGGCACCGGGCTGATCGGGGGGATCGTGGCGGGGGCGCTGGCGGCCTCGACCCTGGGCGGGCGGTTCGGCTGGCAGAGCTTCAGCTCGGCCGCCGAGACCGGGCGCTATCTGGCAGGGGCCGTGCTGATGGGCCTGGGCGGCGTGCTGGCGGGGGGCTGCACGCTGGGCGCGGGGCTGGCCGGGCTGTCGTCGCTGTCGCTGGCCGGGGGCTTGGCCATGGCGGGCATCGTGCTGGGCGCGCGCCTGACCGACCGCGCGATCAGTGGAAATGCCGCCGGATCCGCCGCACCGCCCACCACACGCCCAGCATGACCGCGGGCGTCAGGATCGCCATCGCCGCCCCCTTGGACAGGCCCGCGCCTTCGGCCAGGGGGGCCACGACATATCCTGCCAGGCCCACGGCGTAATAGCTGATGGCCACGACCGACAGCCCCTCGACCGTGTGCTGCAGCCGCAGCTGCAGGTCGGCGCGGCGGTCCATGCTGGCCAGCAGCGCCTGGTTTTCGCGGCTGCGGCCCACATCCACCCGGGTGCGCAGCAGTTCCGCCGCCCGCTGCGCGCGTTCGGCCATCGACCGCAGCCGCTGTTCCGAGGATTTCACCGTGCGCATCGCCGGGTCATAGCGGCGCATCATGAATTCGGCAAAGGTCTGGCGCCCCTCGACCCGGGTTTCGCGCAGCACCTCGATCCGCTGAGTCACGATCGCCTCATAGGCCACCGTGGCGCCAAAGCGGAAGAAGAACTTGACCGCCAGCGATTCCAGCTCGGACGAGATGGTCAGAAGCTCGTGCAGCGTGGCCTCGGCGCTCTGTGCGGGGGTGTCCAGCGCGCCCACCAGCGCCGTCAGCTTGGGGTCCAGCGCGTTCAGCCGCTGGGTCAGCGCGCGCGACCGGAACAGGCCCAGCATCGACATGGCGCGATAGGTCTCGATCTCGCACAGGCGCTGGACGATGCGGCCCACGCGCCGCGCCCCGGTGCCGGGCTGGACGAAGACGGCAAAGCGCATGTGCCCGGCCGGGTCGATGCGGAAGTCGCCCGCCGCGATCGCCGCCCCGTCGATGATGCGCGAACAGACCAGCGATTCGGGCACGAACCAGTCGTCCAGCTTGCGGACGATCTCGGTTTCGTCGGCAGGCATCGGCTCGACCCGGATCAGCAGCGACACCAGCCGCCGGCCGGGGGCGCGGGCCACCCAGTCCTCGGGGAAGACCTCCGCCTCGGCCGGGTCGAAGGCGCGCGCGCCCAACCCCTTGCCAAAGGCCGAATAGGTCACGAATTCGGTGTGGCTTTCCCACTTCAGCTCATGCCGGCCGATGGCGGCGCCGTGATGCGTGGCGCCCTGCTGGGGGTGGGTGGCGCCGTGCCGGTCCAAGAGGTCGATCAGATGCGCGCGGTCCAGCTCGCGGTCGCGGTTGGCGGCATCGACGGGTTCCTTGACCGCCAGGAACACGCACTTGCAGGGCACCTCCAGCACCGGGAAGGGGCGGGCGTGCAGTTCGTTCGTCAGCTGATAGCGCAGCGGGTGGTCGACGGCAGGGGTCACGGGCGCACCTTTTCTTGCCTCTGGGATTAGCGGGATTTTGCGCGCGGGCAATCACTTTCCGGCGACAATCTGCAACCGCGGTGCCGCAGACTGGATTTTGCACGGCTTTTGGGGGATACTGCCCCCGTTCGACAAGCGCAATGCGGCAGACATCGCATCGAACGTGTGCCCCCGGGCAGAGCAGTGTGGAGAGACAGATGAAGATGTGGACTGCGGCTACCCTGGCCTGCGGCCTGGGTTTGATGGCGACGGGCGTGCAGGCGGCCGATAGGGCGCGCGCCTTCATGTTGGCCTATGACAAGAACGGCGACGGCAAGGTGACCGAGCAGGAGATGTATGACAGCCGCTCGCGCGCCTTCAACAGCTTTGACACCAACGACGACGGCCGGCTGACCCAGGCCGAGTTCAACGCCACCCGCAAGGAAGGCATGGCCCGCTTGATCGAACGCAAGGGCACCGACATCAGCTTTGACCGGCTGGACAAGAACAACGACGGCGACGTCACGCGCGAGGAATACCTGGACTTCACCCGCTTCTTCGCCCGCGCCGACCGCAACGGCGACGGCGCGCTGAACAAGGATGAGGTCGGGCGGCTGATGCGCCGCGGCGGCGGCAATGCCATGATGTGACCGGCGGGCGGGGCGCCCTGCCCCGCCCCCGCACGGCCCGATCAGACGTGCTGTGCGCCGTTGACCTCGATCTCGGCGCCCGAGATGTAGCTGGACTGGTCCGAACACAGGAACCAGATCACGTCGGCCACCTCGCGCGGCTGGCCCAGACGCTGCAGCGGCAGCTTTTCCACGATCTTGTCGGTGCCGGGCGACAGGATCGCGGTTTCCACCTCGCCCGGGGCGATGGCGTTCACCCGCACGCCCAGCGGGCCGAAGTCATGCGCCATCTCGCGCGTCAGCGCGGCCAGCGCCGCCTTGGACGTGGCATAGGCCGCCCCGGCAAAGGGATGCACCCGCGCCCCCGCGATCGAGGTGACGTTGACGATCGCCCCCCGCGCCGCGGCCAGTTCCGCCTGCAGCCCGCGCGCCAGGATCACGCTGGCGAAGAAGTTCACATGGAACACATGCCCCCAGGTGCGCAGGTCGGTGGTCAGCGTGTTCAGCCGGCTGCCGCCCGGCCCCTTGGGGCTGATGCCGGCGTTGTTGACCAGCGCATGCACCTTGCCGCCCACCTTCTGCTTGATCGTCTCGATCGCGGCGACGGTGCGGTTGGGGTCGGCCAGGTCGATCTGGATGTGGTTGTCCTCGCCCCCCGGCCAGGGGCAGCGCGGGTCGAAGGGCTGGCGCGAACAGGTCAGCACGCGCCAGCCCTCGGCCGAAAACCGCTTGACGGTGGCGTGCCCGATGCCGCGGCTGGCCCCGGTCAGCACAAGGATCTTCTGGTCGGTCATGATGCACCTCTGGGCCGCAGGGTGCGCGCCGGGGCGGGGATTTGCAAGCCGCGCCGCTTGGCAGGCCCGCCCGCAGGCGCTATCCCTGCGCCGAACCCCCGAAAGGCCGCCCCCATGAGAAAGCAGACCGCGACCATGCAGGACAGCATCGCCACCGCCCGGATCCTGTCCGAGGCGCTTCCCTATCTTCAGCGCTATTCGGGCGCGGTCGTCGTCGTCAAGTTTGGCGGCAATGCCATGGGCAACGACGCCGAGATGGCCGATTTCGCCCGCGACATCGTGCTGATGCGCCAGGTGGGGGTGAATCCGGTCGTGGTGCATGGCGGCGGGCCGATGATCAACGACCTGCTGGGCAGGCTGGGGGTCAAGTCGACCTTCGTCAACGGCAAGCGGGTGACCGACAAGACCACGGTCGAGGTGGTCGAGATGGTGCTGTCGGGCCTGGTGAACAAGCGCATCGTCCAGGCCATCAACGACCAGGGCGGCCGCGCGGTGGGCATTTCGGGCAAGGACGACGACCTGATGGTCTGCGTGGCCGACGACCCGGAACTGGGCTATGTGGGCAAGCCGGTCGAGATGAACGTCCAGGTGCTGCGCGATCTTTACAACGCCGGGATCATCCCGGTCGTGGCCCCCGTCGCCACCGGCATGGCGGATAACGAGACGTTCAACGTCAACGGCGACACCGCCGCGGGCGCGATCGCCGGCGCGCTGCAGGCCGACCGGCTGCTGCTGCTGACCGATGTGCCGGGCGTCAAGAACGCGGCGGGCGAGGTGATGACCCAGATCACCCCCGACGAGGTGCGCGCCATGGTGGCCGATGGCACGATCTCGGGCGGGATGATCCCCAAGACCGAAACCGCGCTGATGGCGCTGGATCAGGGTGTGCGCGCGGTCACCATCCTGGACGGCCGTATCCCGAACGCCTGCCTGCTGGAGCTGTTCACCGACCACGGCGCGGGCAGCCAGATCCGGTCGACCGAGCCGCGGATCAAGCCGCGCCTGCGCCGCTAGGGCCGGCGGTGCAGCCCCTAGCCGACCGGCTGGCCGCGGCGCATCTGGCGGCGCTGGGCGGCTTTCACCCCGATCCGGGCGAGGCCGGGCTGCCTGCGGGCACGGCGACCCTGCTGCTCTTGGGCCCCGGGCCCGGCTTCTGGCCCGCGCTGACCGGCGCGCCCGAATGGGCCGATGGCGCGCCCGACCCGGTCGACCGCTGGTCGCGCCGGGTGATCGGGCGGATCGCCTGCGATCTGGGGGCCAAGGCGCTGTTTCCTTTTGCCGGCCCGCCGTGGCACCCGTTCTATACCTGGGCGCTGCGGTCGGGGTCGGTCCATGCCAGCCCGGTGCGGCTGCTGGTCCATGCCGATCAGGGGCTGTGGGTCAGCTTTCGCGGCGCGCTGGCGCTGCGCGACCAGCTGGACCTGCCCCCGCCCGCGCCGAAGCCCTGCGACAGCTGCGAAACCCGGCCCTGCCTGACCGCCTGCCCCGCGGGCGCGCTGACCGGGGCGGGCTATGACGTGCCGGCCTGCCGTGACTGGCTGGATACCCCCGGCGGCGCCCCCTGCCTGACCGCGGGCTGCCGGGTGCGCGCGGCTTGCCCCGCCTCGGCCCGCCATGCAAGGATGCCCGAACAGTCCGCCTATCACATGCGGCTGTTCCACGGGGGGAGATGACAGATGACCAAGCGGCTGATCCTGATCCGGCACGCGAAATCGGCGTGGGACGACCCGCTGCTGCCCGATCACGACCGCCCGCTGGCCCCGCGCGGACAGACCGCCGCGGCCGATCTGGGCGCCTGGCTGGCCAGCCGCGGCTACATGCCCGATGAGGTGCTGTGTTCCGACGCCCTGCGCACGCGCGAGACCTGGGCCGGCATCGCCCCCGCCCTGCCCGCCGCACCCCAGCCGGTGCTGAAGCCCGCGCTCTATCTTGCCGGGCCCGATGTGATGCTGGCCGTGCTGCGCCATGCCACGGGCGACACGGTGGCCATGCTGGGCCACAACCCCGGCATCGGCGAATTCGCCCAGCGGCTGCTGGCCCAGCCCCCGGTCAGCCCGGCCTTCCGCAAATATCCCACCTGCGCCACGCTGGTCGCGCATTTCGAGATCGACGCCTGGGAAGACGCGGCCTTTGGCCGGGCCGACATGCTGGACTTCGTGGTGCCCAAGGAGCTGGTGGCCTGACGCCCCCGGGCGGGGGGCGCGCCGGCGTCAGTTCAGGTCGCGCAGCAGCCGGCCGTGTCGGCGCACCTCGACCAGCACCTGGCCAAAGGTCGCCAGCCCCCGCCCGCGCAGCATGGGCATCAGCTTCAGCAGCGCATCCGCCGTGGCCAGCGTGTCGCCGATGGCGGTGTGGCGGGCCTCTTCGGGAATGGTGATGCCCAGCCGGTGGGTCAGCGCGTCCAGGCTGTGCACCTCGGCCTGGCCCCAGACCACGGCCGACAGCAACACCGTGTCGAACACCGGATGGTCAAAGCGCAGGCCAAGCCGATCCTCGCGCCGGCGCAGGAAGGTCATGTCAAAAGGCGCGTTATGCGCCACCAGCACCGCGCCCGCGGCAAAGGCGTGGAACTGGCGCAGCGCGGTGTCGACATCGGGCGCCTCGGCCACCATCGCATCGGTGATGCCATGCACCTCGGTCGAGGCGGGCGGGATCGGCCGGCCCGGGTTCACCAGCAGGTCCAGCACCTCGCCCGGCACGCGGCGGCCGTTGACGATGCGCACCGCGGCGATCTGGACGATCTCATCCCCCTGGGCGGGCAGCAGGCCCGTCGTCTCGGTGTCAAAGACGACATAGGTCAGGTCTTCCAGCCGCGCCTCGGCCACGCTGTCGTTGCGCGCCCGCGACAGCAGGTCGAAGTCATAGACCGCGCTGCGCACCACGGGCGCAGGCCGGCGCACGGCGCGGCGGGCGCGCGGCACGGGCAGGACCAGGGCGCCCGCGCCCTCGGGCCAGATCTCGGTCGCATGGGCCGCGATCACGGCACGGCCGGTCAGGCCGGGGCGGCCGGTGTCCAGCGCGGCATCCAGCCAGCGGTCCAGCTGGCCCACCGACAGCGCGGGCCCCTGCCAGCCCAGCCGGATCGTGGCGCCCGTGCCATCCTCATCGATCCGGGCGGTGAAGTCGCGGGCGATCCCCGCCTCGGCCAGCCGGTCGATCAGGGCGGCCAGCAGCACGATCAGGTCGAAGGCATCGGCGCGCAGCAACAGCGGCGCCTCTTGCGTGGTCAGGGCATGGCCCGCGGCCTCGACATGGGCGCGCAACCCGTCCAGCAGGTCGCCCGCGCGCACCATGGCCACGGGCATCGCCTCGGCGCGGCCCTCGTCATGGCGGGCGGCCAGTTCGGTGACGGCGCGGGTCAGGGCGCCGGCCTCTTCGCGCAGGGCGGTGTCCAGCCGGCCCGGCGCCTCGCCCCCCGTGCCCAGCGCGGCCAGCAGGGTCTGGATATTTGCGGCCGGGCGGCGGATGCGGTCAAAGACCTCGGCCAGCAGCGCCTCGCGCCGGGCATGGGTTTCCAGATCCTGCGTCACGTCGCGCAGCGTCAGCACATAGCCCGGCCGGTCGCCGCCCCCCGCCACCAGCCGCATCCGCGCGGCCAGCACCCGCGCCCCCTGGATCGTGGCGCAGATCAGGTCCGAGGCCGCGTCGGGATCGTCCGTCTCGCGCAGACGCGCCCAGGCGTGGCGGATGGGGCCGGGGCGCAGCGCCTCGAACAGCGCGCGGCCCAGGCCGCCTGCCCCCAGCAGGCCCGCCGCCGCGCCGTTGTAGAAGACCACCTCATGATCGGCCGAACACAGCAGCACGCCCACCGGCACGTCGGACAGCAGCGCCTCGAGCCGGGCCTTTTCGGTTTCCAGCCGCGTGGTCTCGCGCGCCACCGCCTCGGCCAGGGCGTTGCGGGTTTCGGCCAGGCTTTGCGCCGCGGCATTGGCGGCGGGCGCCAGATCGCCCAGATAGCGCGCCGCGGGCACCTCGATCCCGCCGTCGACCGCGGCATGGGCGCGCGCCCGCAGCGCGCCGGCCAGAACGTCGATGGGCCGGGCCAGGTTCAGGTCGAACAGCACCCAGACCCCCGCCGTCAGCGCCAGGATGCCAAAGCCCCCCACGACGCCCGCCTGGACAAAGGCATCCAGCGTGCCGGGCTGGCCCAGCCGCGCATAGCCCAGCGCCAGCCCCCCGGCCAGCGCCGCCACCCCGCCCGCGCCCAGCGCCACGAAGAACAGCAGGATGCGGATGCGCAGGCTCAGCCGGGTCAGCATCGTCCGCCCCTAGCCGCCGGGCGCCAGCAGGCGGCGCACCTCGTCGCGCAACTCCTTCAGCTCGAAGGGTTTCGAGATGAACCCGTCGGCCCCCAGCGCCATGCCCTTGCGCCGTTCGATCGCGGACCCGCGCGCCGTCATCATCAGGATCTTCACATCCGACAGCGACGGGTCCAGCCGCACGCCCTGGCAGATCTCATAGCCCGACACCTCGGGCAGCATCACGTCCAGCAGCACCAGGTCGGGATGCGTGGCGCGGATGCGGTCCAGCGCGTCGGCGCCATTGGCCACGCGGTCGTGGTCATAGCCTTCGCGGCTGATCAGATAGTCCAGCGCGATGGCGATGTTGTCCTCGTCCTCGACGACCAGGACGCGCGGCTTGCGGTGCGGGTCCGGCATGTCAGCCCTCCTTGCAGGCAGCGCCCTGCAGCGCATCGTCCGGCGCGGCCCTGGCCCAGGTGGCGCCCGTCAGCGTGCCGTCGGGGGCGACGGTCGCGCCCTCGATCAGCGCGGCCTGGGTGCCCGCGGCGCAGTCAAAGGCCATGGGCACCCGCTTCACCGCGGCCCAGCGCCGGACCAGCATCACCTCGGCGGTGCGGATCGCCGGGTTCTGTTCGGACACGCGCAGCACGGTGCCATCCAGCGCGGCAAAGCGCAGCGTCAGCGGCGCCAGCAGGGTCCAGGGGCGCCAGGGCTGGCGCTCCTCGGCCTCGGCCACCACGGTCACGCCGGCGGGCAGCGCGGCCGAGACGCGGCCATACCAGCTGTATTCCGACCAGATCGAATAGCCCAGCATGCCCAGCGCGATCAGCGCCGGCAGCGTCCAGCGCGGCAGCCGGCCGCCGCTGATCCGGCGCAGCCCCAGCGCGATGCCGGCCAGCCCCGCCCCGGCGGTGATCATGGCCAGGAAATCCCAAAGCATCGTCCCCTCCCCTTCAGGACGGCGCGCCGCGGGCGTGGCCCACGGCAGCCTGCATCGTGCGCACCACCACGAAGGCGTCGCGCAGGTGGCTGCTTTCAAAATCCGACAGATCCGACGGCGCCAGGAAATTGTCGGGCTTGCGGCCCGACCGCACCAGGTCGGCCTGGTTGACCAGGCGCATCCGCGCGATCAGGTCATAGGCTTCGATCAGGTCGCGCGCCCCGCTGGGCGAGATCAGGCCCGCCTCCTCGGCCCCCTGCAACCGGGCGCGGGTGTTCACCGCCGGCAGCCGGCCCAGCAGCGCATAGACCCGGCCCAGATCGGTGACCGGCACGACGCCGTTGTGCTTCATGTCGATGTGGTTGCGGTGTTCGCCCGACCGGATGGTGGCAAAGCCGCGCAGCAGGCCCAGCGGCGGCTGATGCTTCAGGCTGTTCTGGATCATGTGCGCGACAAAGATCGAGTTCTTCGCCGCGCGGTCCAGCACCTCGGCCTGCAGGTCGCGGAACAGGCCCGGGCTGCCGCTGATCGGGCGCAGGTCGAACATCACGCTGGCCAGCATCTGCGCCATCGGGTCGGGCCGGGCGATCCAGCCCTGGAAATAGCCCTGCCAGACCGACACGCGCTGGCGCCAGCGCGGGTTGGTGGCCATCATGTCGCCCGGGCAATAGACATAGCCGCAGGCGTTCAGCCCGTCGCAGACGCGCCGGGCCAGCGCCTCGAACCAGGGCATGTCGGCCTCGGTCGCGGCATCGTCGATGAACAGGCAGTTGTCCTGGTCGCTGACGCCCGTCTGTTCCTGGCGGCCCTGGCTGCCGCAGGCCAGCCAGCACCAGGGCGCGGGGGCGGGGCCCAGTTCCGCCTCGGCCAGGGCGATCAGGCGGCGCGTCACGGTATCGGCGATGTCGGTGATCAGGCGGGTGACCACCTCATGGGGGTTCTGCCCGCCCACCAGCTGGACCAGCAGCTGCGGAATGCGCGCCGTGACCGCGGCCAGATCCTCCACGGTTTCGGCCACCGCGGCATCGCGCACCAGCACGGCGGAACTGACCGCCTGGAACCGCGTCAGGTCGGTCTGGGTCACCATGCCGACCAGCACCCCATCCTCGACCACGGGCAGATGGCCCACGCGCTTTTCCAGCATGATGTGCAGGATGTCCGACCCCAGCCCGTCGGGCGGCAGGCTGATCGGGTCGGGGGTCATCACCTCGGCCACCGTAACCCCGGGGCCCAGCCCCGCTGCGACCACCTTGTTCGACATGTCGCGCACCGTGACGATGCCGACGAACCGGTCGCCGTCCACCACCCCCAGCGAGGACACCCGCGCCTCGCGCATGCGCCGCGCGGCCTCGCGCACGCTGTCGCCGGGGGCGCAGGTGACGGGGCGGCGCGCCATCAGGTCGGCCACCTTGCGGGTGGTCAGGTCAGGGCTGCGCGGTTCGGCCCCGCGGCCGCGGTTGAAGAAGCGCTCGAACGACGGAAAGCTGGCGATCAGGCGGCGGAACTCGGCCACCGGCAGCATCAGCAGCACCGAATCCTCGACTGCGCGCGCCGTGGTCACGGCCAGCCCGTCGCGCATCAGCCCGCGTTCGCCGAAACTGTTGCGCGGCCCCAGCAGCGAGACCGGCCCGCCCGAGGGTTCCAGCACCTCGACCGAACCGCGCTTGACCAGATACAGGCCCTTCAGCGGTTCGCCCGCGTGATAGACCTCGCTGCCGCGCGGATATTCCCTGCGGCCGAAGCAACCGGCGACACGCGCCAGTTCGTCCTGCGGCAGGCTGTCATAGGGATGCACCGTTTCCAGAAACGTGCGGATCGTCTGCAGTTGCGCATCCATGACCGTCACCTCTGGCGGGGATGGCGCGCCCCCCGGGGGGCGCGCCGGTTGCATCGGGTTCGGGTGGCTCAGTGCGCCTGGGCCTTGCCCGCGCCCTTGGGGATGCGGATCGATTCGACCAGATCCTGGACGTGCTTGGGCGGGGCCGCGGTGACCGAGGACACCAGATAGGCGACCAGGAAGTTGATCGCCGCACCCACCGTGCCGATCGACAGCGGCGAGATGCCGAAGAAGTGGTTGGCCGGCGTGTTCGGATACATGTTCGTGCCGGGGATGAAGAACCGCCAGACCGAAGGCCAGCGCCACCACCTGCGCGGCAAAGCCGGGCGGGTTCAGGCCCAGATAGGTGGCGACGCCGATTGCCCCCGTCATCGCGATCCGCGCGGCCAGCAGCTCGCCCTTTTCGCTGATGTTGGGGTTGAGCGTGCCCTTGATCAGGTCGTGGCTGATCGCCGAGGAGATGGCGAGCAGGAGGCCCGCCGCGGTGGACAGCGCCGCCGCCAGACCGCCCGCGGCAACCAGCGCCACGACCCAGCCGGGCAGCGCCGCGATTTCCGGGTTGGCCAGCACCATGATGTCGTTGTCGACCTTGGTCAGCTCGTTGCCGACCCAGCCGCGCTCGGCCGCGATGGCCTTCATCCGTTCCGAGTTCTCGTTGTAATACTGGATCTTGCCGTCACCGTTCTTGTCCTCGAACGCCAGCAGGCCGGTGGTCTTCCAGGTGTTGATCCAGGACAGGGTCGGATCGGTGTTGATCGCCTCGAGGCTCAGCGCATCGCCGTCCAGCGCGTTGCCCTGTTCGGCATTCGGCCAGAAGGTGGTGGTCAGGTTCAGACGGGCCATCGACCCCACCGCCGGGGCGACGGTGTAGAGCAGCGCGATGAACACCAGCGCCCAGCCGGCCGAGGACCGCGCATCGGAGACCTTGGGCACGGTGAAGAAGCGGATGATCACGTGCGGCAGACCGGCGGTGCCGATCATCAGCGACATGGTGAACAGCACCATGTTGAACATGTTGGGGCTGTTGGCGGTATAGGCGGTAAAGCCCAGTTCCGTCACCACCGCGTCCAGCTTGGCCAGAAAGGCCACGTCACCGCCGCTGGGGGCATAGCCGCCGATCAGGCCCAGCTGGGGCAGCACATTGCCCGTCAGCGCCAGCGAGATGAACAGCGCCGGGATCGTGTAGGCGATGATCAGCACGACATACTGCGCCACCTGGGTATAGGTGATGCCCTTCATGCCGCCGAACACGGCATAGGCGAACACGATCGCCGCACCGATATACAGGCCCGTGTCCGTCGACACCTCGAGGAAGCGCGAGAAGGTCACGCCCACGCCGCGCATCTGCCCGATCACATAGGTGACCGAGATCACGATCAGACAGATCACCGCCACAAGGCGCGCCGTGCCCGAATAGAACCGGTCGCCGATGAATTCCGGCACGGTGAACTTGCCGAACTTGCGCAGATAGGGCGCCAGCAGCAGCGCCAGCAGCACATAGCCGCCGGTCCAGCCCATCAGGAAGGCCGACTGCGTATAGCCGCCGGCCGGGGCCAGCGCGATGATCCCGGCCATCGAGATGAACGAGGCGGCAGACATCCAGTCGGCGCCGGTCGCCATCCCGTTCAGGATGGGGTTGACGCCCTGGCCCGCGGCGTAGAATTCCGCGGTCGAACCCGCGCGGGCCCAGATCGCGATCCCGACGTAGAGGGCAAAGGTGATGCCCACCACGATCAGGTTCAGGGTAAACTGATCCATTGGTCCTGTCCCCTTACTCTTCCACGCCGTGTTCGCGGTCGAGCTTGTTCATCTTGGCCGCGTAGGCGAAGATCAGCACGAGGAACACGTAAATCGAACCGTTCTGGGCGAACCAGAACCCCAGGTCGGCGCCGCCGATGGAAATTCCCATCAGCATGGGGCGCAGGATGATGCCCAGGCCGAACGAGCAGACGAACCAGATCGCCAGAGAAATCAGGATGATCCGGGTGTTCGCTGCCCAATAGGTGTTGGCCGATGACTTGTCTGCCATAGCTCCACTCCCTTTTGGATTGCTTGTTTTCCGCGACCCGGGCGGGTGCCCGGGACGCGGCCCCCCTCAGACCGCCGCGCCCGCGACGATGGCCGACAGCGCCTGGCGGATCTGGGCGATGGATCCCATCGCATCGACCCGGTCCAGCACGCCCCGGCCCTCGTAATAGGCGATCAGCGGCGCCGTCTGGGCGTGATAGGCGTCGAGCCTGGCACGCACCGTCTCGGCATTGTCGTCGGCCCGGCGCTTGAACGCCGTGCCGCCGCATTTGTCGCAAGTGCCCGCGACGGCGGGCTGCTTGAACCTGTCGTGATACCCCTCGCCGCAGCCGGCGCAGGTATAGCGGCCGGCCACCCGGTCGACCATGGCGGCATCGTCCACCTCAAGGCTGATGGCCGAGGTGACCTTCAGCCCCGCCTCGGCCAGCAGCGCATCCAGCGCCTCGGCCTGGACGGCGGTGCGCGGGAATCCGTCCAGCGTGATGCCGCGGGCGGTGTCGGGCTGGGCCATCCGGTCCTTCAGGATGGCCAGCACGATGTCGTCGCTGACCAGGCCGCCGGATTCCATCACCGCACGGGCCGCCTGGCCCGCGGGCGTGCCCGCAGCCACGGCCGCGCGCAACAGGTCGCCCGTGGACAGCTGGACCAGGCCGAAATCCTCTTCCAGAATGCGCGCCTGCGTGCCCTTGCCCGCGCCGGGCGGCCCCAGCAGGATGACGACGGCGGGTTTGGTCTGTGCGCCGGCCATGTCAGCCCCGGTTCATGCGGTTTTCGATCAGTTCGTCCACCACGCCGGGATCGGCCAGCGTCGAGGTGTCGCCCAGGCTGCCATAGTCGTTTTCGGCGATCTTGCGCAGGATGCGGCGCATGATCTTGCCCGACCGCGTCTTGGGCAGGCCGGGGGCCCACTGGATCAGGTCGGGCTTGGCGATCGGGCCGATCTCGGTCCGCACCCAGGCCTCGAGCTCCTTGCGCAGGCTGTCGCTGGGTTCGACCCCGTTCATCAGGGTGACATAGGCATAGATGCCCTGACCCTTGATGTCGTGCGGGTAGCCCACGACGGCGGCCTCGGCCACCTTGGGGTGGGCGACCAGGGCGCTTTCCACCTCGGCCGTGCCCATCCGGTGGCCCGAGACGTTGATCACGTCATCCACCCGGCCGGTGATCCAGTAATAGCCGTCCTCATCGCGCCGGCAGCCGTCGCCGGTGAAGTAATAGCCGCGATACTGGCCGAAATAGGCCTCTTCGAACCGCTGATGGTCGCCCCACAGGGTGCGCATCTGGCCCGGCCAGCTGTCGGCGATGCACAGAACACCTTCGGTTGCCGTTTCTTCCTGCACCTTGGCGGTGTTGGGGTCCAGCACCACCGGCTTGATGCCGAAGAAGGGCAGCGTGGCCGACCCCGGCTTCTGCGGGATGGCGCCGGGGATCGGGGTGATCAGGTGGCCGCCCGTCTCGGTCTGCCAGAAGGTGTCGACGATGGGGCATTTGCCCTTGCCGATATGGGTGTTGTACCATTTCCAGGCCTCGGGGTTGATCGGCTCGCCGACCGAGCCCAGCAGGCGCAGGCTGGACAGGTCGTGCTTTTCCACCCAGGCCGTGCCCAGGCCCATCAGCGACCGGATCGCGGTGGGCGCGGTGTAGAACTGGGTGACCCTGTGCTTGGCGCAGACCTCCCAGAACCGGCCGGCATCGGGATAGGTCGGCACGCCCTCGAACATGATGGTGGTGGCGCCATTGGCCAGCGGGCCATAAACGATGTAGCTGTGCCCGGTGACCCAGCCCACATCGGCCGTGCACCAGAACACGTCGCCGTCATGATAGTCGAAGGTGATCTGATGCGTCATGCTGGCATAGACCAGATAGCCGCCCGAGGTATGCACGACGCCCTTGGGCTTGCCGGTCGAACCCGAGGTATACAGGATGAACAGCGGATCCTCGGCGCCCACCTCGACATAGGCGCAATAGGGCCGAGCTTCGGCCATCTCGGCCTTGACGTCGAAGTCGCGGCCCTCGACCCAGGCGGTCTGGTCGCCGGTATGCCTGACCACCAGGCACTTGACCCGGTCGCTGCAATGCAGCAGCGCGGCATCGGTATTGGCCTTCAGCGCCGTCTTCTTGCCGCCGCGCGGGGCAAAGTCGGCGGTGATGACGATATTCGCCTCGGAGTCGTTGATCCGGTTGGCCAGCGCATCGGGCGAGAAGCCGGCAAAGACCACCGAATGGATGGCGCCGATCCGCGCGCAGGCCAGCATGGCATAGGCCGCCTCGGGGATCATCGGCAGATACAGCACGACCCGGTCGCCCTTCTTCACGCCATGCGCCTTCAGCACATTGGCCATGCGGCAGGTCTGTTCCAGCAGCTGGGCATAGGTGATGTGCAGCGCCGGCGTGCGGGGATCGTCGGGTTCCCAGATGATCGCGGTCTGGCTGCCGCGGGTGGCCACATGGCGGTCGATGCAGTTGGCGCTGACGTTCAGCGTGCCGTCCTCGAACCACTTGATCGAGACATTGCCGAAGTCGAAGCTGGTGTCCTTGACCTTGGTATAGTCGCGGATCCAGTCGATCCGGCGGCCATGTTCGGCCCAGAACGTTGCAGGGTCGGCCACCGACGCCGCATACATCGGTTCGTAGGCCGCCGCATCGACATGGGCGCGCGCCACGAAGTCCTCGGGTGCCGGATAAAGGCCGATGGCTTGCTCGGTCATGACAGTTCCTCCTGCGCTGGGCACGAACGACGCGCCCCAGATGGCATACACGGGCCGGCCACGACCGACCCACCCCCTCGTGCGGGACCATAGCGCATTCGTCAAGAAATGCGTAACTCTTTTTGAATGCTCGATTTTTCTGTAAATTCCTTGACGCATATCAAGTCAAATTTGTAAATGTTCTGCAAATCGCCTGAATTTTGACACGATCTTTCAACGCCTTCGCTGTTCACGCGGCGGTGATCGACGGCCCCCGTGGGCCGGTGACAGGGGCAGATGGCGCAATGCGGCAGCGTCCGGGGTGATTCGCCGCACCGCTTGCAGCGACCTGCCCCGCGCGTTAGCCATGCAGGCATTCAGGGAAACGATCGCGATGGCCCAGCCCAGACCCGACCCCGTCGCCGATGCCGATGCGGCCACCTGCACCCAGGCCCGGGCGATGCTGGCCGCCGCCCGGCACGCGGCTCTGGCCTGGCTGGATGCCGAAACCGGCACGCCCGGGATCAGCCGCATCGCGCTGGGGCTCGACCCCGCGGGGGTGCCGGTCACGCTGATCTCGGCGCTGGCGCCGCATGTGGCGGGGCTGAGGGCGCAGCCGATGGCCGCGGTGATGGTGGGCGAACCGGGCGCGCGCGGCGATCCGCTGACCCATCCGCGGCTGATGCTGCGGGTGCGGGCCGAATTCGTGGCCCCCGCCGACCCGGGCCGCCCGGCGCTGCGCGACCGCTGGCTGGCCGACCACCCCAAGGCGAAGCTCTATGTCGATTTCGCCGATTTCGCCTTTGTCCGGCTGCACCCGGTTTCGGGGCTGTGGAACGGCGGCTTTGCCCGGGCCGCGCAGCTGACGGCGGCCGATCTGGCGGGGGTCGATCCGGCGGGCCAGGGCGCCCCGCCCTGACC
>JACXUX010000201.1 GCA_014763725.1 Rhodobacterales bacterium | reverse complement strand
CATAGGATGAGAACCAGGAGCATCTATGCCGAAGAAGAGCAAGGCGGCGGGGGCCGCCGGGGCGGGGCCGTCCCGGGGCCCGATGCGGTCCTGGATCAGGGCCGCGATGCGCGCCACCGTCGGCGCCTGGAACAGGACCGAGATGGGGAAGTCCACCTGCCAGGCGCGCTTGACCATGGCAAACAGCCGCACCGCGATCAGGCTGTGCCCGCCCAGGTCGAAGAAGCTGTCCTCGACCCCCACGCGCGCCACGCCCAGCAGGTCCTGGAAGAACCCCGCCAGCGTGCGTTCGACATCGGTCCGCGGGGCGACATAGTCGGTGTCCAGGTCGGGCCGGTCAAAGGCCGCACCCTCGGGCCGGTCGCTGGCCAGGGGCTCGGCCCGGGACATCAGCGCGGGCAGGTCGATGGACGACACGATCACCTGCGGCCCGCCCGCGGCCAGCGCCCGGGCAAAGGCCTGGGGACCGTCCTCGGCCCGGATGCCCAGGGCCAGCGCCTCGGCCAGGCGTTCCTCGGCCGGGGACAGGGCCTGCGCCTCGCCGGGGGTGGGGTCGAACTCCATCTCGGCCGGGCTGGGGGGGCCGAAGGTCAGCGCGCCGTCGAGCCGGTGCATAGTGAAGCCGCGCACCTCGACGCAGACCTGCCCCTGCGGATCGGCCAGGGTGATGTCGAAGACCGCGGTCGGGTCGCTGGCGCGGTTGGGCGCGGCATTGCGCACCCAGCTGACCAGATCGGCCGGCAGCGGGTGCAGCACCCGCACTTCGGCATAGGACACGGGCACCCACAGATGCGTGGGCGCATAGTCCGCGATCAGCCCCATGGCCCAGCCGGTCGCCAGGTCCATCAGCGCGGGATGCAGCGGCCAGGGTCCGGCCTCGGCGGCAAAGTCGGGGGGCAGCGTCAGGCGGGCGATCCCCTCGGCCTGGCCCAGCGCGCGCGACCGCAGCACCCGCCAGCGCGGGCCAAAGGCCAGATGTTCCTCTTGCGGGCTGCGCAGGCCGGGGCCCGTCTCGGCCGGGCCGCAGCGGGCGGCAATGGCGGCGGGGTCGATGGCGGCCACGGGCGCGGCGCCGGGCGTGACCTGGGCCTGGGCATGCAGCGCCCAGCCCGCGCGGCCCTGCACCCGCCGCGCCGACCGCAGGGTGAAGGCATGGCCCTGACCGGTGTGGTCCAGCCGCACGCGGATCGGGCAATCGGCCCCGTCCGCCACGTCCAGCGCGCGCAGGAAATGCACGTCGCGCAGGGTAAAGGGCAGCGGTTCGCCCGCCGCGGCCATGGCCTGGGCGGCCAGGTCCAGGATGCCCGTGCCCGGGATCAGCGCCTGGCCCGCGCGGGTGCGGTGGCCGCCGATGAGCCACTGGCCGGTGGACAGCACGCCCTGGAACAGCCGGTGCCCGGCGGCGTCCCAGCCCGCCTGGGTCAGCACGGGCTGGCCGGTGGGTTCGGGCGGCGGCAGCGGGCGGTCGCCGCGGCGGTCGGCCAGCGCCTCGGCCGCCATGCCGACGCCGGTCCAGATGCCCCAGTTCAGCGCCAGAACCCGCGTGCGCCCGCCCGCCCGGGAGGCGGCCCAGGCGTTCAGATATTCGTTGGCGGCGACGTAATCGACCTGACCCGCCGGGGCCGTCACGGTCGAGGTGGACGAAAACGCCACCAGCCAGTCCAGCCCGCCATCGGGGAAGAGGGTATCCAGCACCTCGGTCCCGTGCAGCTTGGGGGCCAGCACCTCCTCGATCCGGGCGGGGGTCTTGGCCAGCAGGGGCGCATCGTCGACCACGCCCGCGGCATGGATCACGCCGCGGATGGGGCCCAGGCTGTCCTGCACCCGGGCGACCGCGGCACGCATCTCGACCAGGTTGCAGACATCGGCCACGGCCACGGCGACGCGGGCGCCCTGCGCCTGCAGCGCCTGGACGGCGCGGATGCGGCGGGCCATGGGGTCGTGCGGCGGATGGGTGGCCAGATGCGCGGCCCAGTCGGCCGGCGGCGGCAGCGGCCGGCGCGTCAGCAGCGCCACGGGCGCCCCCTGCGCCGCCAGATCGGCCGCCAGCGTCAGCCCGATGCCGCCAAAGCCGCCGGTGATCAGCACCGCCCCGTCCGGCGCCGTGGGCCTCGGGTCGGGCAGGGCCGCGGGCGCCAGCGCCCGCGCATAGCGCCGCGCGCCGCGCAGGGCAAAGCGGCCGGGCACGGCGGCCAGCAGATCCTCGATCACCTGCGCGGCCAGATCGGTCAGGTCGCGCCGCCCGCGCCGGTCGGCCGGGGGCAGCACCACGTCCAGCCAGCTGCCCCCCAGGCCGGGCAGTTCGCGCGGCATCACCAGCAGGGGCCCCGCGATCATCGCCTTTTCCGGATAGGCCAGCGCCTCGTCATGCACGCGGGCGGCGCCGGTGGTCACGGCGGTGACATGCAGCGGGCGGGGCAGGTTTTCCTGCGCCACGGCCTGGGCCAGGAAGACCAGCGCATGAAAGCCCTGTTCCAGGTTGCGGTGGCGGAAGGACGACCCGGGCCGGAACCGTTCCGCCCCGGTCACCAGGCCGAAATGCACGATCCGCTGCGGTGCCAGCCCGCGGGCCACCAGATCGCGGATCAGGGCGTCATAATCCTCGCGCCCGCGTTCGGGGGCCAGCGCATAGTGATCGCCCAGCCGGGCAAAGCAGTCGCCCGCCCGCACCTGCACCACGCGGTGGCCGGCCGCGGCCAGACGGTCGGCGCAGGCGGCGCCCAGCCCCTCGTCATCGAGGAACATCAGCCAGGTCAGCGGCGAGGTTTCGGGCAGGGCGCCGCGGGCGGGAACCTCGATCCCCGCGGCCTCGGGGCGCCAGACCGGGCGCCAGCCCCAGCGGGCGATGTCGTCGATCCGTGCCAGCGGCGCCTGGGCCGGTGCCGGCGCCTGCGGGGCGGCCGCGTCGATGAAATAGGGCCGCCTCTGGAAGGGATAGGTCGGCAGCGGCACGCGCCGGCGCGGGATGCCGGCCCAGATCTGATCCCAGTCGACCGCCACGCCGCAGGCCCACAGCCGCGCGATGCTGCCCACATGCCAGGCGTCGTCGGCGATCGCCTGTTCGGGGTGGCGCAGCGCGGGGATCACCTGCCCCGCGGGCACGCCATTGGCCTGGGCCAGCGACGACAGCGCGCGGCCCGGCCCCATCTCGACATAGACCCGCGCAGGGTCGGCCTGCAGCGTGGCCATGCCCTGGGCGAACAGCACCGTGTTGCGCAGATGCGCCACCCAATAGGCCGGGTCGGTCGCCTGTTCGGCGGTCAGCGGCTGGCCGGTGCGGTTGGAAATCACCGGGATCCGCGGCGCGTTCAGCCGCATCCCCCGCAGATGCGCGGCAAAGCGGTCCAGGATCGGGTCCAGCATCCGCGAATGGGCGGCGATGTCGATGGCGATGCGGGCGGTCTCCACCCCCTCGGCCGCCAGGTCCGCGGCCAGGCGTGCCAGCGCGGCATCTGGCCCCGACACGACGCACAGCCCCGGCGCGTTGACCGAGGCCATGTCCAGATCGTCCCCCAGCCGCGGGCGCAGCGCCTCCTCGGCCAGCGGCACCGAGAGCATGCCCCCGGGCGGGATGGTGTCGAACAGCTGGCCGCGCAGGTGGACCAGGGCGATCGCGTCCTCGAAGTCAAAGACGCCGGCCAGGCAGGCGGCGGAGTTTTCGCCCATCGAATGGCCGATCAGCGCGGCCGGCGTCACGCCCCAGCTTTCATACAGCCGCGCCAGCGCGAGTTCGGTGATCAGGATCAGCGGCAGCTGGACCGAGGGGCGTTTCAGCCGCTGCGCCGCCGCGGCCTCCTCGCCCGGTTCGGGCAGCCAGAGCGCGCGCAGGTCATAGTCCAGCCGCGGTTGCAGCACGGCCAGGCCCCGGTCCATCCAGTCGCGGAACACCGGTTCGGTGGCATACAGATCGCGCGCCATGCCGGGATATTGCGCGCCCCCGCCGGGGAACAGGAACACGACCTGCGGCGCATCCCCCAGCCGGTCGTGCGAAAAGATCAGACGCGGATCGGCCCCTTCCAGCAGGCGGGCGGCCTGGTCATGGGTTTCGGCCACCACCACGCGGCGGCGGTCAAAGGCGCGGCGACCTTCCTTGAGCGTATACGCCACATCGGCCAGCGGCTGTTCGGGATGGGCGCGCAGATGCGCGGCCAGCCGCGCACAGGCGGCATCCAGCGCGGGCCTGGTCCGGGCCGACACGACCAGGGGCTGGAACGGGAACAGCGGTTCCTCGGACGCGGGGCGGTCGGGCGCAGCCTGCAGCACGGCATGGGCATTGGTGCCGCCCACGCCCAGGCTGTTCACCCCCGCCCGGCGCGGATGGCCGGTTTCGGGCCAGGGGGTCAGCCGGTCGTTCACGCGGAACGGGCTGGTGTCCAGGTCGATGGCGGGATTTGGCGCCTCATACCCCAGGCTGGGGGGGATTTCGCCGTGATGCAGCGCCAGAGACACCTTGATCAGGCTGGCCACCCCGGCGGCGGTATCCAGATGGCCGATGTTGGTCTTGACGCTGCCGATGCGGGTGGTGCCCACCGCGGCGCTGGTCTGGCGAAAGGCCGCGGTCAGCGCGGCCACCTCGATCGGGTCGCCCAGATAGGTGCCGGTGCCGTGGCATTCGACGTAATCCACGCTGTCGGCGGGCACGCCCGCGACGGCCAGCGCCTCGGCCACGCAGGCGGCCTGGCCATCGACCGAGGGCGCCAGATACCCGGCCTTGGCCGCCCCGTCGTTGTTGACCGCGCTGCCCCGGATCACCGCCCAGACGTGATCGCCGTCGGCCAGCGCATCGGCCAGCCGCCGCAGCACCACCGCCCCCGCGCCGGACCCGAAGACGGTGCCCTGCGCCCGGTGGTCGAAGGCGTGGCAATGGCCGTCGGGCGACAGGATCTCGCCCTCGACATGCACATAGCCGCGGCCGTGCGGCAGCTCGATCGTCACGCCGCCCGCGATGGCCATGTCGCATTCGCCCGCAAGCAGCGCCTGCGCCGCCACATGCACCGCCACCAGGCTGGTGGAACAGGCGGTCTGGATGTTCAGGCTGGGCCCGCGCAGGTCGAAGATGTGGCTGACGCGGGTGGCCAGGAAATCCTTGTCGTTGCCGGTGTGGCGCAGCAGGAACATCCCCGTGCCGTCCACCAGATCGCGGTTCGAACACAGGTTGAAGTAGAAATAGCTGCCCATGCCGCAGCCGGCATAGACGCCCACGCGACCGGCAAAGGATTCGGGCGGGTGGCCGGCGTCCTCCAGCGCCTCCCACGCCACTTCCAGGAACTGGCGGTGCTGGGGGTCCATGATCGCGGCGTCCTTGGGCGACAGGCCGAAGAAGTCCGCATCGAATTCGTGGAACCCGTCCAGCACGGCGGCGGCGGGGACATAGTCGGGCCGGGCCATCCGGGCCGGATCCTCGCCCGCGGCGC
>JACXUX010000200.1 GCA_014763725.1 Rhodobacterales bacterium | reverse complement strand
CCCGGCGACGCTACTGCAGCCGGAACTCGCCCGTCACATGGCGCCATTCCGCAGGGCCGATCAACCTGCGGTGGGTAAAGCGCACCGAATGCAGCGGGCCCTCGATCTCCTTCTGCCAGAACTCAATGAAGCGGAACAGCTGCGGGTAATCCGGCGCCAGGTCATAGTCCTGCCAGATGTAGCTGTTCAGCACATGGCGATAGTCCGGCATCCGGTAGAAGAACTCGGCCGTCGTCAGGCCGTATCCCTTCAGCATCAGCTCCGTCTCCGTCTCGGGCATGGTCGTCCTCCGTCTGCCGCGTCCCCGCTGCAAATCCTGCCAAAGCGGCAGAACTTTTCAACAGGATCAACATGTTGGCACTCAATCCCCATGGCTGCCGACAGCCCGGCCCACCCGCCATTGCACCCCCTGTCACAGATCGTCTATAGTCCGCCCCAACCCCGACCGGCCCCGCACAAAGGCAGGCTTCCCCCATGACAGACACCCCGGAAGACGTTGAAAAGACAGCGGAGTCCGCCCCGCGTCCGGCGATTTCCCCGCAGGTCTCGATCGCCGAGGAAATGCGGACCGCCTATCTCGACTATGCGATGAGCGTGATCGTCAGCCGCGCCATACCCGACCTGCGCGACGGCCTGAAACCCGTGCATCGGCGCATTCTTTATGCAATGCACGAAAGCGGGAACACCCACGACAAGCCCTATCGCAAGTCGGCCCGCCCGGTGGGCGACACGATGGGGAAATACCACCCCCACGGCGACAGCGCGATCTATGACGCGCTGGTGCGGATGGCGCAGCCCTTCTCGATGTCGCTGCGGCTGCTGGACGGCCAGGGCAACTTCGGCTCCATGGACGGCGATGCCGCCGCCGCCATGCGCTATACCGAGGTGCGGATGGACAAGCCCGCCGCCTATCTGCTGGCCGACATCGACAAGGACACGGTCGACTTCCAGGACAACTACGACGGCAAGGACCGCGAACCCACGGTCCTGCCCGCGCGCTTTCCCAACATGCTGGTCAACGGCGCGGGCGGCATCGCGGTCGGCATGGCCACCAACATCCCGCCGCACAACCTGGGCGAGGTGATCGACGGTTGCCTCGCGCTGATCGCCAACCCCGACCTGTCGACCGAGGCGCTGATGGACATCATCCCCGGCCCCGACTTCCCGACGGGGGGAATCATCCTGGGCCGGTCCGGCGCCCGCAAGGCCTATCTCGAAGGCCGCGGCAGCGTGCTGATCCGCGCCCGCACCCGGGTCGAGGAAATCCGCAAGGACCGCTATGCCATCGTCATCGACGACATCCCCTATCAGGTGAACAAGGCCGCGATGATCGAGAAGATTGCCGACCTTGTCCGCGAAAAGAAGATCGAGGGCATCGCCCACGTCGCCGACGAATCCGACCGGATCGGCGTGCGCGTGGTGATCGAGCTGAAGCGCGACGCCACCCCCGACGTGGTGCTGAACCAGCTGTGGCGCTTCACCCCCATGCAGACCAGCTTCGGCTGCAACATGCTGGCCTTGAACGGCGGGCGCCCCGAACAGCTGACGCTGCGCGACTTCCTGACCCATTTCCTGACCTTCCGCGAAGAGGTCGTGGCGCGGCGCACCGCGCATGAGCTTCGCCGCGCCCGCGAACGCAGCCATATCCTCTGTGGCCTGGCGGTCGCGGTGTCGAACGTGGATGAGGTGGTGCGCACCATCCGCTCCAGCGCCGATGCGGCCGAGGCCCGCGAACGGCTGATGACCCGCCGCTGGCCCGCCGCCGACATCGCCGACTACATCCGCCTGATCGACGACCCGACCCACCGGATGAACGAGGACGGCACCTACAACCTGTCCGACACCCAGGCGCGCGCGATCCTGGACCTGCGGCTGCAGCGCCTGACCGCGCTGGGGGTCAAGGAGGTGACCGACGAGCTGGAACAACTGGCCGCGAAGATCCGCGACTATCTGGCGATCCTGTCCTCGCGCGAGCGGATCCTCGGCATCATCTCGGACGAACTGACCGAGGTGAAGACCCTGTTCGCCGTGCCGCGCCGGACCGAGATCGCCGAATGGGGCGGCGATCTGGAAGACGAGGACCTTATCGAACGCGAGGAGATGGTCGTCACCGTCACCGCGGGCGGCTACATCAAGCGCACGCCGCTGGCCGAATTCCGCGCCCAGAACCGCGGCGGCAAGGGTCTGTCCAGCATGCAGACCAAGGAAGACGACGTGGTGACCACGCTGTTCGTGGCCAACACGCACACGGCCCTGCTGTTCTTCACCACCGACGGCATGGTCTATCAGCTGAAATGCTGGCGCCTGCCGCTGGCCGGCCGCACCGCGCGCGGCAAGGCCATCGTCAACATCCTGCCGATCGAGACCGGCATCTCGATCGCCGCGATCATGCCCATCGACGTGCCCGAGGACGACTGGGGCAACCTGCAGGTGGCCTTCGCCACCAGCGACGGCGACGTGCGGCGCAACGCGCTGTCGGACTTCACCAATGTCAAGCGCAACGGCAAGATCGCGATGAACCTGCCTGCGGGCACCAGCCTGGTGAACGTGCGCATCTGCGACGAGACCGACGACGTGATGCTGGTCACCGCGGGCGGGCGGGCGATCCGCTTCCCCGCGACCGAGGTGCGCATCTTCAAGGGCCGCGATTCCACCGGCGTGCGCGGCATCCGCCTGGCCGAGGGGGATCGCGTCGTCTCGATGTCGGTGATCCGGCATTTCGACGCGACGCCCGAGGAACGCGCGGCCTATCTGAAGCAGCGCCGCCTGATGGCCGGCCTGACCGAGGACGAGGCCGACGACGAGGATGAGGTGGTGGCCGAAGGGCAGCTGTCGCCCGAACGCTATGCCCAGATGTCGGCGGCCGAGGATCTGATCCTGACCGTCACCCGCGGCGGGTCGGGCAAGCTGTCGTCCAGCCACGACTATCCGGTGCGCGGCCGCGGCGGCATGGGGGTCAAGGCGATCTCGCCCGGGCCGCGGGGGGGGGTGATCGTGGCGTCCTTCCCCGTCGATCTGGGGGATCAGATCATGCTGGCCACCTCGACCGGGCAGTCGATCAGGGTGCCGGTCGATCAGGTCAGCTTCCGGTCGCGCAGCGCGGGCGGGGTCAAGGTCTTCAGCACGGCCGAGGGCGAGGATGTCGTGTCGGTCGCGCGCGTGGCCGAGACGGGCGACGAGGCGTAGCGGGCGCAGGCGGGGGCCAGCCCCCGCACCCCCGGGGTATTTGGGTCAAGAGGAAGAGGCATGACCGAGGTGCTGCACATCATCGGCGGCGGCATGGCCGGGGCCGAGGCGGCCTGGCAGGCCGCAGGCCTGGGCGTGCCGGTGGTGATCCACGAGATGCGGCCGAAGGTGGGCACATTCGCGCACCGGACGGGCATGCTGGCCGAGATGGTCTGTTCGAATTCGTTCCGGTCGGACGACGACGAACGCAATGCCGTGGGCCTGCTGCACTGGGAGATGCGCGCCGCGGGCGGGCTGATCATGGAGATGGCGACCGTCCACCGGCTGCCCGCGGGCGGCGCGCTGGCGGTGGACCGCGATCCCTTTGCCGAAGCCGTGACGGCACGGCTGCGGGCGCATCCGCTGGTCTCGGTGGTCGAGGAGGAGGTCGAGGCCCTGCCCGAGGACGGCCACTGGATCGTGGCCACAGGCCCGCTGACCGGGGCGCGGCTGGCCGAGAGCATCCGGGACCTGACGGGGGCCGAGAGCCTCGCCTTCTTCGACGCGATCGCGCCCATCGTGCATGCCGACACGATCGACATGGGCGTGGCCTGGAAGCAGAGCCGCTATGACAAGGGCGAGACCGAGGCCGAGCGCACCGCCTATGTCAACTGTCCGATGACGCGGGATCAGTATGAGGCCTTGGTCGATGCGCTGCTGGCGGCTGACAAGACCGAGTTCCGCCCGGGCGAGACGGCGGGCTATTTCGACGGCTGCCTGCCGATCGAGGTGATGGCCGAACGCGGGCGCGAGACGCTGCGGTTCGGCCCGATGAAGCCCGTGGGTCTGACCAATCCGCATGACCCTGCGGTCAAGCCCTATGCGGTGGTACAACTGCGCCAGGACAATGCGCTGGGCACGCTGTTCAACATCGTGGGGTTCCAGACCAAGATGAAGCATGGCGCGCAAGTCTCTGTCTTCCGGATGATTCCGGGGCTGGAGAACGCGGCCTTTGCGCGGCTGGGGGGGATCCACCGCAACACCTTTCTGAATTCGCCGCGGCTGCTGGACGACCGGATGCGGCTGCGGCTGCGGCCCAACCTGCGCTTTGCGGGCCAGGTGACAGGTGTCGAGGGCTATGTGGAAAGCGCGGCCATGGGTCTGCTGGCCGGGCGGATGGCCGCGGCGCAGATCCTGGGCCGCGACCTGGCCCCGCCGCCGCCGGAAACCGCCATGGGCGCGCTGGTCAGCCATATCACCGGCGGGGCGGATGCACGGACGTTCCAGCCGATGAACGTGAACTTCGGCCTGTTCCCGCCGATCGACGCCCGCGGCGGCCGGCGCGGCCGGGCCGACCGCTACAAGGCCTATACCGACCGGGCGAAAGCGGCGTTTTCGCAATGGCTTGCGGCGCAGGGTTAAGCTACGTCACGCGCTTTGCGCCGTCCCCCACGGGGCTGTTGCATCTGGGTCATGCGTTTTCGGCACTGACGGGCTTTGCCCGGGCGCAGGCCGCGGGCGGCCGCTTTCTGCTGCGGATCGAGGATCTGGACCGCGCCCGCTGCCGCCCGGAATGGGAGGCCGCGATCCTCGCCGATCTGCGCTGGCTGGGGCTGCACTGGCCCGAACCGGTGATGCGCCAGTCCGACCGCGGGGCGGCCTATGGGGCCGCGCTGGACCGGCTGGCGGCGCTGGGGGTTCTGTATCCCTGTTCCTGCACGCGGGGCGATATCCGCGCCGCCCTGTCGGCCCCGCAAGAGGGCGCGGGCCAGGGCCCCGACGGGCCCGTCTATCCCGGCACCTGCCGGGGCCGGTCGATGGCCGCGGCGCGGCCGGGCGATGCGCTGCGGCTGGACCTGGGCCGCGCGGTCGCCCTGACCGGGCCCGTGGGCTTTGCCGAAACGGGGCCGCTGCACCCGGGCCGCCACAGGGTTGACCCTGCCGATCTGGTGGACCGGCTGGGCGATGTGGTGCTGGCCCGCCGCGACGGGGTGGTGGCCTATCACCTGGCGGTGGTGGTGGATGACGCCGCGCAACGGGTGAGCGAGGTCACGCGCGGCGCGGACCTGTTCGAATTCACGGGGTTGCAGCGTATTCTTCAGGTTCTGCTGGACCTTCCGGAACCGGCCTATCACCACCACGACCTGATCCGCGATGCGGCGGGAAAGCGGCTGGCCAAGCGCGACGATGCGCGATCGCTGGCCAGCCTGCGGGATCAGGGCGCCACGCCGGCCGACATCCGCCGGATGGTGGGGCTGTAGGGGGC
>JACXUX010000199.1 GCA_014763725.1 Rhodobacterales bacterium | reverse complement strand
CAGCCGCCCCCGATCAGCGCCCCCGCGGCAAAGACCAGCGCGCCCCCCAGCACCACCTGCAGCGCGGCACGTACGAAGGGCGTTTCCATGTAGCGGTTCTGGATCCAGGCGATGGCCCAGAGTTCGACGAACACCACCAGCGTGGCGATCGTGGTCGCGGTCCAGAAGTCGGGGATCAGATACGGCAGTGCATGGCCCAGCCCCCCCAGCGCCGTCATCACGCCCGAGGCCAGGCCCCGCTTCCACGCCGACCCGCGGCCCGACAGCTGGCCGTCGTCCGACGCGGCCTCGGTAAAGCCCATCGAGATGCCCGCCCCGACCGAGGCCGCAAGCCCGACCAGAAAGGTCGTCCAGGTGTCCTGCGTGGCAAAGGCCGTGGCAAAGATCGGCGCCAGCGTGCTGACCGACCCGTCCATCAGCCCGGCCAGGCCCGGCTGCACCCAGGTCAGCACGAACTGGCGGTGGGCGGCCTCATCCTCGGTGCGGCGGGTGTCCTCGGGCAGATGTTCCGCCTCCAGCCGGGTGGTGGTGCGGTCATGCGCCGCCTCGGCCGCGGCGAGATCGCCCAGCAGGGTGCGGGTCGCGGCATCGGTGACCCGTTGCGCCGCCAGTTCATAGAACCGCTGGGCCTGCTGTTCCATCTCATGCGCCTGGGACCGGATGTCCTCCAGGCTCAGCGTCTCGGCCAGCCAGACCGGACGGCGGGCATAGTAGCCCGCGACATGTTCGCGCCGGATCAGCGGGATCACCTCGCCGAAACGCTGGCGGTGCAGTTCGATCAGGCGGCGGCGGTGGCCATCCTCTTCCTCGGCCATCCCGTCGAAGATGGCGGCGCTGGCGGGATAGTCCGCACGCAGCCGTTCGCCATAGCTGCGGTAGATGCGCGCATCGTCCTCTTCGGCCGAAATCGCCAGCGCCAGGATCTCGCGCTCGGTCAGATCGGAAAAGCGGCGGCGCTGGCCAAGCCCGGGGATCATGGCGGCTCCTTCCTTAGAACCATTCCAATCTAGCCGCATCGGGGGCCGACACAACCCCCGGGGGCAGCACGCCCCTCATCCCGCCCCGCGGCCACCAGCCGCACCCGTGCCTGCAGCCAGCACGCAGGGACGGCACGACTGTGGCGCCCTCTTCCTCTTGACCCAAATACCCCGGGGTCCGGGGCAGCGCCCCGGGGCCCTCGGCCCGCGCCGGCCTCAGGCCCTGTCGCGCACCAGCAGCTGCCCGCCCGGGCCCTGCTTGACCTCGAACCGGCTGATCCGGCGGATCAGGTCCGACAGCTTGGGCGCGCCATAGGTGCGGGTGTCGAAGTCGGGGTTGGCCTGGGTGATGAACTGGCCCAGCGGGCCCATGGCATACCACTCGCCCTCGGGGTCGATGGCGCGCATCGCGGCCACGATCAGCGGAATGGCCTTGGTCGGCGGCTCCTTGGCACCGCGGCCGGGGCCTGCCTCCAGCACCGACAGGTCGGGCATCAGGCCGCTGGCGGGCTGGGCCACCTCGGGCTGGCTGGGGCGGGGGGCGGGTTCCTCGGCCGCCGCGCTCAGGTTTTCCACATAGATGAACCGCTTGCAGGCCATGCGAAAGGCTTCGGGCGTCTTCTTCTCGCCGATGCCATAGACATCCAGCCCCTGTTCGCGGATGCGCGCGGCCAGCCGGGTAAAGTCGCTGTCGGAACTGACCAGCACGAAGGCGTCGAACAGGCCCGAATGCAGGAAGTCCATCGCCGCGATCACCAGCCCGATGTCGGACGCGTTCTTGCCCTTGGTGTTGGAAAACTGCTGGTCGGCCACCAGGCCCAGGGCCGCGACCTTCTTGGCCCAGCCGGCCAGACGCTGGGCCGACCAGTCGCCATAGATGCGGCGCACGCTGGCCTCGCCCAGGGCGGCGATCTCTTCGAAGATCGCCTCGGCATAGCCCGAGGGCACGTTGTCGGCGTCGATCAGCACGCAAAGACGGGGGGCGCGGTCAGGGGCGGCCATGGGCACCTTCTCAGTTTTCGCCACCATGCCGGAACCGGGGGGCGGGCGAAAGCGGAAACCGCCCGCCCGCCCCCCGTCCGCGATCAGTAGACGATCACCGACCGGATCGATTCGCCCCGGTGCATCAGGTCGAAGGCCTCGTTGATCCGCTCCAGCGGCAGGGTATGGGTGATCATCGGGTCGATCTCGATCTTGCCCTGCATGTACCAGTCGACGATCCGCGGCACGTCGGTCCGGCCGCGCGCGCCGCCAAACGCCGTGCCCTTCCACACCCGGCCGGTGACCAGCTGGAAGGGGCGGGTCTGGATCTCGGCGCCCGAGGGCGCCACGCCGATGACCACCGACACGCCCCAGCCGCGGTGGGTGCATTCCAGCGCATCGCGCATCACCTGCACGTTGCCGGTGCAGTCAAAGCTGTAGTCGGCCCCGCCGATGCGGTCGAACGGGGTCTTGGTCATCTCGACGATGTGCTGGACGACGCTGCCCTCGATCTCGCGCGGGTTGACGAAATGGGTCATGCCGAAGCGTTCGCCCCAGGCGCGCTTGTCGTTGTTGATGTCGACGCCGATGATCATGTCGGCGCCGGCCATCTTCAGCCCCTGGATCACGTTCAGCCCGATGCCGCCCAGGCCGAAGACCGCGGCCTTGGCGCCGATTTCCACCCTGGCGGTGTTGATCACGGCGCCGATTCCGGTGGTCACGCCGCAGCCCACATAGCAGACCTTGTCGAAGGGTGCGTCCGGGTCGACCTTGGCCAGCGCGATTTCCGGCAACACCGTGTGGTTGGCAAAGGTCGAACAGCCCATGTAGTGGTAGATCGGCGTGCCATCCAGCATCGAGAACCGCGTCGTGCCATCGGGCATCAGGCCCTGGCCCTGGGTCGCCCGGATCGCCGTGCAGAGGTTCGTCTTGCGCGACAGGCAACTGGGGCATTCGCGGCATTCGGGCGTGTAAAGCGGGATCACATGATCGCCCGGCTTCAGCGTGGTCACCCCGGGGCCCACCCGCAGCACCACGCCCGCGCCTTCATGGCCCAGGATGGCGGGGAAGATCCCCTCGGGGTCGGCGCCCGAGCGGGTGAATTCGTCGGTGTGGCAGACGCCGGTCGCCCTGATTTCCACCAGGACTTCGCCGGCCTTCGGCTCGTCCAGGTTGACCTCCGTGATTTCCAGCGGCTCGCCGGGGGCAAGCGCCACGGCGGCACGGGTGCGCATTGGGTTCTCCTCCGTCTGGGACCTGGCGGCAGGCTGGGGGCCTGTCTGGGCGCGGGCGATCCCGCCGACCCCGCGGAACAGGACGCCTGCGGGGCCGCGGCGCTGCAGGGGCTGGTGGGCCAGCCCCTGACCGCGTTCGACAGCGCGGACCTGACCGTGCCCTGGCGCATCCTGCGGCCGGGCACCGCCGTCACGATGGACTTCAACCCCGCGCGGCTGAACGTGACGGTGGATGAGGCCGACGCGATCACCCGCGTCGGCTGCGGCTGAGCGGCCGGTTACAGCCGATAGACCGAATGGCAGGCCTTGCAGCTGCCGCCCACGGCGGGCATGCCGGCCTTGACGCCGTCGAGGGTCGAGGTGTCCAGCGCCTCGGCCGCGGTGGCCAGCGCCTCGGCCTTGGCGACGAAATCGGCCCAGTTGGTCCAGATCTCGGGCTTGGCCACGGACACCGGGTCGGTTTCCCGGGGCTGGAATTTCGCCGGGGCCTCGGCGGCGGCGGCGGCCAGCGCGGTCTTGGCGGCGGTGGCGGCGGCGGCGTCAAAGGCGGTCTTGCCGCCGGCCATGTCGCCCAGAACCTTGGTGTTCATGGCGATGGTGGACATGGTGTCCATCCGCGCCTTGACGACGGGGTTGGTCACGCCCTCTTTCGCCAGGGCGGCGCCGCCCAAGACAATCAGCGACAGGGCAAGGGTTCTGGAAATGCGGGTCACGTCTGGCTCCTTGGAACAAGTGGCACGTCAAGGCCGCTACTATAGGGGGTGCCCTGTGACGGCTGCATCACGACCTCGTGGCCCCGTGCGACGGGCCGGCGGGGATCTGCCGGTCAGGGCAGATGGTCGACCAGCCGCGTCGCATCAGCCAGATCGGTGACCGCCCAGACATCGGCGATCAGCCGGTCCTGGGCGGGGCCGTCCAGCACGCCCTCGCAGCAGGACCGCAGCTTGTCGGCAACCTGGTCGTCGGTCATCGGATTGTCGGGGCCGCCGCGATAGCGTTCGTCGGCCCAGCCCGCGACCAGCGTGCCGTCATGCCGCCGGATCGTGATGCGCGAGCGCACCTTGTCGAAGCCCATCGCCTCGATCGCCGGGTCGAATTCGGTGCGCACGCGGGCCTGCATGTCGGCCATCGCGGCCGAGCCCACGAACTCGTCCGAAAACTCGCGCTTGCCGGCGCGGCGGGCCAGGGCGATCATCGCCACCTCGGCCGGCAGCGAGAACTTGGCCTGCAGGTGGTTGCGCGCGATCGGAGAGCGGATCGGCTTCAGGATGTTGGTGCCGGCGTGGATGGTGATCCGGTCGATCTGGTCGGGCCGCACATCGGCCTCGGTCACCAGGCGCAGCATCAGGTCCATCGTCGGATGGGTCAGGATCCCGCAGGGATAGGGCTTGATCGACACGCCGGGGTTCACGATCGACCAGGTCCGGCCAAAGCCCTGGGCCATCTTGTCCGCGCTGACGCCGCCGCCCATCACCGCCAGGAACCCCCAGGGCCCGTCCAGCGCCGCGGGGTCGGCGGTGTAGCCGCGCCGCGCCAGCAGCGCCGCGGTGATGCCGTTTTCGGCCACGCGCCCCACATGCAGCGGTTTGGTCATGGTGCCGAAGTTGCAGCGGATGCCGGCGGCCAGGCTGGCCGCGATGCCGAAGCCGTGGCGCAGCGCCTCGCCCCGCAGGCCCAGCAGCACGGCCGCGGCGGCAAAGGCGCCGAAGGTGCCCACCGTGCCCGAGGAATGCTTGCCCGACAGATAGTGCTGCGGCAGCATCCATTCGGCGATCTTGCTTTCGACCTCGACCCCCGCCTGAAAGCCGCGCATCGGATCGCGCCCCGGCACGCCGCCCAGCATCTGGCCCAGGCACAGCGCCGCCGTCAGCGGCGGAATGGTCGGATGCGTCAGCAGGCCGTAGACATGCGCGGGGTCGTGCGACACCTGGGTGTCGTCCCGGTCATGGGCATGGCCCGCCGTGCCCAGCACCCGCGGATGCCAGCTGCCCAGCAGAATCTGCGCGGCGAACAAGGCCCCGCCCAGCGGCACGCTGTAGACCGCGCCCAGTCCGGCACCGGCCGCGCAGGCGAGCAGAATCTCACGGTCGCGCGCTGTGAGCGACAGCCGGGTGGTGCCTAAATCGCCCAATGCGGCGGACAGTTGACGGGGTGCGCCCTCGCGACCCAGCGACGCGCCCGCGCCGACGAGCAGCACCTGAAGGAACGCGTCGATGGACATCGCGACCCGGGGGATGGGCCGGTGCGCCGTGATGGTCGCGGCCAGCGGCGGGA
>JACXUX010000198.1 GCA_014763725.1 Rhodobacterales bacterium | reverse complement strand
GGGCGGCGGGGGTTTGCCGTCCTTGGGCGGGCGCGGCGGCAGCGGGTCACAGTATTCCCAGACCTGGACCCAGATCGTCCGCTCCTCGAGCGCATAGCCGCGGCGCAGGTTTTCCTCGGTCTCGGCGATCAGGCGGTCCACGGTGCGCAAGTCGCGCGTCTCGCGCGCGATGCATTGTTCCCGGGGGGTGCCGCAGGCGGCCAGGGCGATCAGGGTCAGGACGGGCAGGACTCGCAGGCGCATGATGGGGCAGGTCTAGCCCCCGCGGCCCCCGCCGCCAAGGTGGCGTCACTGGACGCGGCGCCCGCCCGGCTGCTAGACGGGGGCAGCAACAGCCGGAGATGCCGATGGCCGACGAGATCGAGACCCGCAAGGCGCGCGCCGCCGCATGGTTCCGCACCCTGCGCGACCGTATCGTGGCCGCGTTCGAGGCGCTGGAGGACACGACCCGGGCCGACGGCCCCCCCGGCCGGTTCGAGGTGACGCCCACCACCCGCCCCGACGGCGGCGGCGGGTTGATGAGCGCGCTGCGCGGCGGTCGCGCGTTCGAAAAGGTGGGCGTGAACTGGTCCGAGGTGCACGGGGTGCTGGGCGAACGGGCGCAGCGCGCCATGGCCGCCCGCGGCGTGCCGGGGATGGACCGCGACGCCCGCTTCTGGGCCAGCGGGATCAGCCTGGTCGCGCACATGCAGAACCCGCATGTGCCCGCCGTGCACATGAACACGCGGATGTTCTGGACCCCGGGCGCCTGGTGGTTCGGCGGCGGGACCGACCTGAACCCCTGCCTGGACTACGCCGAGGATACCGCGCATTTCCACGCCACGCTGCGCGCGGCCTGCGCGCCCCATGCGCCGGACTACTACGACCGGTTCAAGGCCTGGGCGGACGAGTATTTCTTCATCCCCCACCGCGGACGCGCGCGGGGGGTGGGCGGCATCTTCTATGACGATCTGAACACCGGCGACTGGGAGGCCGACTTCGCCTTTACCCAGGCCGTGGGCGAGGCCTTCCTGCCTGCCTTCGCCCCCCTGGTCGAACGCCGCCGCGAGACCCCCTGGACCGAGGCTGACCGCGACACTCAGCTGATCCACCGCGGGCTTTATGCCGAATACAACCTGGTCTACGACCGCGGCACGAAATTCGGGCTGGAAACCGGGCACGACGCCAATGCCGTGCTGATGAGCCTGCCGCCCCTGGCGAAATGGGTCTGACATGGCCGCCGACATCGAACTGACCGCGCGCCAGGTCCAGCGGATCGACGAGGACGGGCTGCTGACGCTGGTCTTCGCCGCCTCGGACGACCCCGAGGACGGCTATGTCCTGATCCAGTGGGAACCCGCCCGTCCCGAAGTGGCCCCCTGGGTCGAGGTCAGCGACGAGATCTTTGGCGCGCAGGACGCGATCGAGGCGCTGCAGGTGGGCCCCGCGAGCTTTGCCCTGACGATCCGGCCCGCGCTGGTCAGCCGCTTCGGCATGGTGGGCACGGTTGAGGTGCGCGTCCCCGCCGCCACCCCCGGCGGGGCCGAGGCGCTGACCGCCCTGGCCACCCTGCCGACCCGTTGAAATGCAAAAGGGCGGCCGAAGCCGCCCCCGCAAACCCGAAGGTCAGGCGCTGATCACGCCAGAGCCAGGTTCGTCGCCGATTCGCGGCCGTCACGACCGGTCTCGATGTCGAAGCGCACGGCTTGGCCGTCGTTCAGGGCACGGATGCCCGCACGTTCCAGCGCGCTGATGTGGACGAACACGTCCTTGCGGCCGCCTTCCGGGGCAATGAAGCCGAAGCCCTTGGTGGCGTTGAACCATTTCACGGTGCCATTGGCCATCGTGATGTCTCCTTCTGTTTGCCACCCGCGACAGTGCGGTGGCCCGGCTGGTCGCATCAAGATCGAGGACTGCAGCCGTTAGGAGACAGAGGATCGAAAAAGATAACGTCGTCGCAGGGGGAATATGCGCCTGCCGCGGCCGCGGCACAAGGCGGGCGCGAAAATAACCTCGCGCCGGGTTCGGGGGCCGCCGCCCGACGCGGGCGCCGATTTCCGGACGGAAATCGGCCCGGACTTTTCGAAAAGTCCGGGCCGCGCGCCGGCGTCAGCCGCCGCGCACCGTGTCGATCATCAGCTGCACGTTCGCCGGGTCGGCGTCGGGGGTGATGCCGTGGCCCAGGTTGAAGATATGCGGCCCGTTGCGGAAGGCCTGCACCACGCGGCGCGTGGCCTGAACCAGCGCCTCGCCCCCCGTCACCATGTGTTCGGGCGCAAGGTTGCCCTGCACGCAGCCGTCGCATTGCACATGTTCTGCCGCCCATTCCGGCGTGACCGAATTGTCCAGTGCCACGCAGTCGGCCCCGGTCGCCCGGGCAAAGCCGATGTAGCCCTGGCCTGCCTCGCGCGGGAAGGCGATGACGGGCAGCCCCGGGTGGCGGGCCTTCAGCGCGGCGATGATCCGCGCGGTGGGGGCCAGGGCGAAGTCGTGGAAATCGGCGCCCTTCAGACTGCCCGCCCAGCTGTCGAACAGCTTGACCACCTCGGCCCCCGCCTGCACCTGAGCCGACAGGTATTCGACCGTCGCCTCGGTGATGCGGTCGATCAGAAGCTGGAAGGTGGCGCGGTCGGTATCCTTCAGCGCATGCGCCGCGGCCTGGTCGCGCGATCCGCGCCCGGCGATCATGTAGGTCGCCACCGTCCAGGGCGCGCCGGCAAAGCCGATCAGCGTCGTTTCCCGCGGCAGTTCGCGCGACAGGATGCGCACCGTGTCATAGACGGGCGCCAGCGTGTCATGGATCGCCCCGGTCGGGCGCAGCGCCTCGACCTGGGCCCGCGTCGTCGTGGTTTCCATCCGCGGGCCTTCGCCGGCCTCGAACCACAGTCTGGGCCCCAGCGCCTGGGGCAGCAGCAGGATGTCGGCAAACAGGATCGCCGCGTCGAAGCCATAGCGGCGGATCGGCTGCAGCGTGACCTCGGCCGCCAGGTCGGGCGTGTAGCACAGCGACAGGAAGTCGCCCGCCTGGGCGCGCGTCGCGCGGTATTCGGGCAGATAGCGGCCCGCCTGGCGCATCATCCAGATCGGCGGGGTGGGCAGCACCTCGCCCCGCAGGGCGCGCAGGATGGTCTTGTCGGTCATGGGTCCTCCGGGCTTCGTCCGGGCTTGGCGCGCCGCCGCGCGGCTGTCAAGCGGCAGGCAGTTGTCAGGGCGGCGTGACACGGGCTATGGGTGGCGCATGATGCAGGATCAGCCCACCCCCGACCGCCCGTTGAAGATCGGCACCCGCGGCTCGCCGCTGGCGCTGTGGCAGGCGCATGAGACGCGCCGCCGCCTGATGGCCGCCCATGACCTGCCCGAAGCCGCCTTCGAGATCGTCGCGATCAAGGTGCTGGGCGACCAGATCCTGGACCGCGCCCTGCGCGAGGCCGGCGGCAAGGGCCTGTTCACGCGCGAGATCGAAGAGGCGCTGGCCGATGGCGCGATCGACATCGCCGTCCATTCGATGAAGGACATGCCCACGGTCCAGCCCGATGGCCTGGTCATCGACTGCTATCTGCCCCGGGCCGATGTGCGCGACGGCTTCGTCTCGCCCGTGGCGGGGGGGATTGCCGATCTGCCCGCGGGGGCGGTGGTGGGGTCATCCAGCCTGCGGCGGCGCGCCCAGCTGGCGCTGCGCCGGCCCGACCTGCGGCTGGTCGAGTTCCGCGGCAATGTCCAGACCCGCCTGCGCAAGCTGGACGACGGCGTGGCCCAGGCGACCTTCCTGGCCATGGCGGGGTTGACGCGGCTGGGCATGGCCCATGTCGCCCGGTCCGCCATAGCCCCCGAGGAGATGCTGCCCGCCGTGGCCCAGGGCGCGATCGGCGTCGAACGCCGCGCGGCCGACGACCGGGTGGCGGCGCTGCTGGCGCCCATCCATGACCGCCCCACGGGGCATCAGCTGGCCGCCGAACGCGCTTTCCTCGCCACGCTGGACGGCAGCTGCGAAACGCCGATGGCCGGGCTGGCCGTGCTGTCGGGCGACAGCCTCTGGCTGCGGGGCGAGATCCTGCGCCCCGACGGCAGCGCCTGCATCGCGGGCGAACGCCGCGGCCCCATCGCCGACGGCCCCGCCCTGGGCACCGATCTGGCGCAGGACCTGCTGGGCCGGGCGGGCCCCGGCTTCTTCGGCTAGGCCCTCAGGGAATCACCTTGCCGGGGTTCAGCGTCCCGGCAGGGTCCAGCGCGGCCTTGACCGCGCGCATCACCTCGATCGCGACGGGATCCTTGCGCCGCCGCATGCTGGCCAGTTTCGACAGCCCCACCCCGTGTTCGGCCGAAAAGCTGCCGCCCAGATCCGCCACCACCCCCTCGATCGCCTGCAGCAGCACATCCTTCAGCCCCGCGTCCGTGCGGGTGGGATAGACGGTGAAATGCAGGTTGCCATCGCCCAGATGCGCGATGGCCAGCGTCTCGGCCCCCGGATCGACCGCCGCGACCGCGGGGCCGATGGCCGCCACAAAGGCCGGCACGGCATCCAGCGGCACCGCCACATCGGTATCCAGGATCGGCCCGGGCCCGGCAAAGGTGATCTCGGCCGCGGCCTCGCGCCGGGCCCAGAGCGCGGCACGCTGCGCCGCCGACCGCGCCAGCACCGCATCGCGGATCAGCCCGGCCTCGGCCAGATCGGCCAGCACCCGTTCCACCTGCACCGCCAGCACCGGCCCCTCGGGCGTGGGGGCTGCATCTTCGGGGCGGGTGCTGCCCACCTCGACCAGGATGGCCAGCGGCGGGATCGGTGCCAGCGGCCCCGCCAGATCGGGCCGCAGCCGCGCCAGCCGCGCCAGATAGGCCGCAGGCATGTATTCGAAGGCCTCGACCCCGCCGCCGGTTTCCGCCTGCAGCCGGTTCAGCACCGTCAGCGCATCCTCCAGCCGGTCCAGCGCCAGCAGCGCGGTCACCTGCACCAGCGGGGCCGGCACCAGCCGCATCACCGCCGCCGTGATGATGCCCAGCGTCCCCTCGGCCCCGATGAACAGGTCGCGCAGGTCATAGCCCGAATTGTCCTTGTGCAGCTGCCCCATCAGGTCCAGCACCCGGCCATCGGCCAGCACCACCTCGATCCCCAGGCACAGCCCTCGGGTGGACCCGTGGCGCAGCACGTTCGACCCGCCCGCATTGGTCGAAAGCGCGCCGCCCAGCGTGGCCGACCCGCGCGCCCCGAACCACAGCGGGAACAGCAGGCCATGCGCCTCGGCCGCTTCATGCAGGCGGCTCAGCACCACGCCCGCCTCGGCCACCACCAGCCGCGCCCCAGGCCTCACCTCGCGGATCTGCGCCATCCGCTCCAGGCTGACCATGACCGCGCCGCGGTTCATCAGCCCGCCCACCAGCCCGGTGCGCCCGCCTGCCGGCACGACCGCCACGCCCGCCGCCGCACAGGCCCGCACCACCGCGGCCACCTCGGCGGTCGATCCGGGCCGCACCACGCACAGCGGCTCGGCCACATAGGCCCCGGTCCAGTCGCGGCCCCAGGCCGCCGCATCCGCCCCCGTCC
>JACXUX010000197.1 GCA_014763725.1 Rhodobacterales bacterium | reverse complement strand
GCCCTGGGGGCTGATGGGTCCGGCCGGCACGGACCACCCCGACCTGGCGCCCTGGCCGCATCTGTGGCTGGCCGACGACCCCGCGCCCTATGCCGCGGCGGGGGCCTTCCTGCTGCTCGGCACCACGGAATGGACGCCGTCGCGGCAGGCGCTGCTGCGCGCCGCGCTGGGGGACGAGCCGCGGCCGCTGTGGCTGGCCAATCCCGACCTGGTCTCCCCCGCCGAACATGGCCTGGTCGAGGAACCGGGCAGCCTGGCCCATCGCCTGGCCGAGGAGACGGGCGCCCCCATCCTGGGCTTTGGCAAGCCCTATGGCGCGATCTTTGCCCGCGCGCTGGCCAGCCTGCCGGGGGTGGCCCCCGACCGGGTGGTGATGGTGGGCGACACGCTGCACACCGACATCCTGGGCGGCCGGGCGGCGGGCCTGCGCACGGCGCTGGTGACCGGGCATGGCGCGCTGCGCGGGCTGGATGCGGCGCAGGCCATGGCCGGGTCCGGCATCTGGCCCGACTACGTCATGGACGGGCCCTAGGGCCGCGTTCAGCCCGCCACGGTCGCGGGAAAGCCCACGGCCTGCAGCGCGGCGATCATCGCCTGGGGCGCGGCGTGACCCTGCACGGTCGCGGTGCGGGCGGTCAGGTTCACATGCACCTGCGCGGCGGGGTCCAGCGCGGTCAGCGCCTCGGTCACCGCGGCGCGGCAGTGGTTGCAGCTCATGTCGGGGATCAGAAGGGTGGTCATCGCGGGCTCCTACGTTCTGGCCACAGATGGACCTTTCCGTCACGGGAAGGTCAAGCGGCGTCGAAAAGACGGGGCCGGGGGCTTGACCTTCCCATGACGGGAAGGTGCATATCCCCCCCGAAGGAGCCCCGCCATGACCCAGGCCACGATCCGCTTTCGCCTGCCCGACCTTGACTGCGCGTCCTGCGTGGGCCGCGCCGAACGCGCGCTGACGGCCCTGCCCGGCGTGGCGCGGGTGCGGGTGAACCTGGCCGACCGGATGGCCGACGTGGCCTATGACGCGCCTGCCGCGCCCGACCAGATGGCGGCTGCGCTGGCCCGCGCGGGCTATCCCCCGGGGCAGGAGGTGATCCAGCTGTCGGTCGAGGGGATGACCTGCGCCGCCTGCACCGGCCGGGTGGAACGGGTGCTGGCGGCCCAGCCCGGGGTGATCGGGGCGCGGGCGAACCTGGCCGCGCGCAGCGCGCAGGTCAGCGTCTGGACCGGCACCGATGCGGCGGCGCTGGCCCGGGCGCTGGGGCGGGCGGGCTTTGCCGCGGCCCCGCGCGACCAGACCGACCCGGCCGCCCGGCAGGCGGCGGACATGGCCGGGCTGCGGCGCGACACGGGCCTGGCCGCCGCACTGACCGCGCCGCTGGTGGTGGTCGAGATGGGCGGCCACCTTTACCCGCCGCTGCACCATGCGATCCATGCCGCGGTGGGCACGCAACCGCTCTGGGCTGCGCAGGCGGTGCTGGCCACGCTGGTGCTGGCCTTGCCGGGGCGGCGCTTTCTGACGCATGGCCTGCCGCAGCTGCTGCGCGGGGCGCCCGACATGAACAGCCTGGTCGCGCTGGGGGCGCTGGCGGCCTGGGCCTATTCGCTGGTGGCCACGCTGGCGCCCGGCCTGCTGCCCGAAGCCGCCCGCGCGGTGTATTTCGAGGCCGCGGCGGTCATCGTCACCCTGATCCTGCTGGGCCGCCTGCTCGAGGCGCGCGCCCGTGGCCGGACGGGGGCCGCCATCGCGCGGCTGGTCGCGCTGCAGCCCGCCACGGCGCGGGTGGACCGCGACGGCCAGGTGGTCGAGCTGCCCGTGGCCGCGCTGCGGGTGGGCGACCGGCTGCACCTGCGCCCGGGTGAACGGGTGCCCGTCGACGGCACGGTCGAGACCGGCGAAAGCTGGATCGACGAAAGCATGCTGACGGGCGAGCCGATCCCCCGGGCGCGCACCCCCGGCGATCCGGTCACCGGCGGCACGGTGAACGGCACCGGCGCGCTGGTCATCCGCGCCACGCGGGTGGGGGCCGACACGGCGCTGGCGCGCATCCTGCGGCTGGTGGAAGAGGCGCAGTCGGCCCGCCTGCCCATTCAGGCGCTGGTCGATCGGGTGACGCGCTGGTTCGTGCCCGCCGTGCTGGCGGTGGCGGCGCTGACGGTCGCGCTGTGGCTGGCGCTGGGGGGCGGGCTGACGGCGGCGCTGGTCGCGGGGGTGTCGGTGCTGATCATCGCCTGCCCCTGCGCGATGGGGCTGGCCACGCCCACCTCGATCATGGTGGGCACGGGCCGGGCGGCCGAACTGGGCGTGCTGTTCCGCCGGGGCGAGGCGCTGCAGACCCTGGCCGGGGTGGACTGGGTGGCCTTCGACAAGACCGGCACCCTGACCGAAGGCCGGCCGCAGGTGACCGCCATCACTGCCGCCCCGGGCGCCGATGCCGCCACCGCCCTGCAGCTGGCCGCGGGGGTCGAGGCCGCGTCGGAACATCCGATCGCCCGCGCGATCCTGGCGCGCGCCGCGGCGGATGGCCTGACCCCGCCCGCCGCCACCGGCTTTGCCGCGCGCCCCGGTCTGGGGGCGGTGGCGATGGTGGCGGGGCAGCGTGTGCTGGTGGGCAATGCGCGGTTCCTGGCGGCCGAGGGCGTGGACCCCGCGCCGCTGGCCCCCGCGGCCGCGCAGGCGGCGGGGCAGGGCGCCACGCCGGTGCTGGTGGCGGCCGATGGCCGGGCGCTGGCGCTGATCGCGGTGGCTGATCCAGTCAAGCCGGGCGCCGCCCGGGCGGTGGCGGACCTGCAGGCTGCGGGCCGGCGCGTGGCGCTGATCTCAGGCGATGCGCAGGCCGCCGCGCAGGCGGTGGGGGCGCAGCTGGGCGTCGACCGCGTCGTGGCCGAGGTGCTGCCCGAAGGCAAGGTCGCGGTGATCCGCGCGCTCGGCGGCCGGGTGGCCTTCGTGGGCGACGGCATCAACGATGCCCCGGCGCTGGCCGCGGCGGATGTGGGCATCGCGCTGGGGACCGGGACCGATGTGGCGATCGAGGCGGCCGAAGTCGTGCTGATGCGCGGCGATCCGCGCGCGGTGGCGACCGCGCTGCGGCTGTCCCGCGCGGTGCTGGCCAATATCCGCCAGAACCTGGTCTGGGCCTTCGGCTACAACGTGGCCCTGATCCCGGTGGCGGCGGGGCTGCTGGCGCCGTTCGGGGGGCCGATGCTCAGCCCGATGCTGGCGGCGGGGGCAATGGCGGCGTCGTCGGTGCTGGTGGTGACCAATGCGCTGCGGCTGCGGCGCTTCGACAGGGGCGCGCAGGCGGGCGCGGAAACCGGGGGAACAGGGGCATGAACATTTCCGAAGTGGCGCAGGCCGCGGGCCTGCCGGCCAAGACCATCCGCTACTATGAGGAGATCGGCCTGATCCGCCCGCTGCGGGGGGCGAACGGCTACCGGCGGTTCCGCGACAGCGACGTGCACAAGCTGGCCTTCCTCGCGCGCGCGCGGTCGCTGGGATTCTCGATCGAGGACTGCCGGCGGCTGATCGAGCTGTATGAGGACCGCGGCCGCGCCAGCGCCGATGTCAAGGCGCTGGCCGAAAGCCATCTGGCCCAGATCGACGCCAAGATCGCGGAGCTGCGCGCCATGCGCCACACCCTGGCCGATCTGGTCGCCGCCTGCGCGGGCGATGCGCGGCCCGACTGCCCGATCCTGCGCGGGCTGGCGGCGGGTCCGGCTTGACCCCGCCGCGGGCTGGCGCTTTGCTGGCGCGCGGGCCATTCCGGCCCGGCAGGTGACGACATGACGATCCCGGTCTTTGACGGGCACAACGACCTTCTGTGGCATCTGTCGCGCGCCCCTGACAGGCGCGCGGCGATCTGGCTGCGGGGCGAGGGGGCGGGCCATCTGGACCTGCCGCGGATGCGCGCGGCGGGCTTTGCCGGGGGGCTGTTCGCGATCTGGGTGCCGTCGCCCGCCGATCCCGCGCTGCCCGACATGGACGCGCTGATGAACGCGCCGCCCTATGACCTGCCGCTGCCGCCGCCGATCGGCACCGACCATGCCCAGGCCCAGGCGCTGATGGCGGCGGCGCATCTGCACTGGATGGCGGCCAGTTCCGAGGGCGCCTTCCGGCTGTGCCACACCGCGGCCGAGATCCGCGCCGCCATGGTCCAGGGCGTCATCGCGGGCGTCATGCACATGGAGGGCGCCGAGGCCATCGACCCCGACCTGATCGCGCTGGACGCCTTTGCCGCGATGGGGCTGCGGTCGCTGGGCCCGGTCTGGAGCCGGCCGAACGTCTTTGGCCATGGCGTGCCCTTCCGCTTTCCGGGCGATCCCGACACCGGCCCCGGCCTGACCGAGGCGGGCCGCCGCCTGGTGGCCGAATGCAACCGCCGTCGCATCCTGATCGACCTGAGCCACCTGAATGCCGCGGGCTTCGACGATGTGGCGCGGATCAGCGACGCGCCGCTGGTGGCCAGCCATTCCAACGCCTGGGCCGTCACGCCCAGCACGCGCAACCTGACCGACCGGCAGCTGGACATGATCCGCGACAGCGGGGGGTTGGCGGGGCTGAACTTTGCCACCGTCTTCCTGCGCCCCGACGGGCGGCAGAGCCCGGACATGGACTGGACCCCCGTGCTGCGCCATCTGGACCATCTGATCGCGCGCCTGGGCGAGGATCACGTGGGCCTGGGGTCGGATTTCGACGGCGCGACGCTGCCGCAGGGCATCGGCGACGTGTCGGGCCTGCCCGCGCTGCAGCAGGCGATGCTGGACCACGGCTATGGCACGGCGCTGGTCGAACGGCTGTGCTGGCGCAACTGGCTGGGGGTGCTGGAACGGACCTGGGGGGGATGACCCCTCAGGCCACCTTCAGCAGCCGTTCCAGGCCTTCGTTTTCGTTGACCAGATCGGCCAGAGTGGTGCGGTCCAGCCGGCCGTAGAAGGCCTCGAGCGCCTCGGCCATCGCGCAGCGCAGCCGGCAGACGCCGACCAGCGGGCAGTGGTTTTCCGCGCCCGCGAAACATTCGGCGAAGGGCAGCGCGGCTTCAAAGGTGCGGAACACCTCGCCCACGCGGATCGCCTCGGCCGGGCGGCCCAGCGCCAGCCCGCCGTTGCGGCCGCGGATGGTGCGGATGAAGCCCTTTTGCGCCAGCAGGTGGATGACCTGCGCCAGATGGTTCTCGCTGGCGTTGCAGGCTTCGGCGATCTCGTGCTTGCGCACGGTCCGGCCCAGGTTCACCGCACAGAACATCAGCGTGCGCATGGCCAGATTGGTGCGGGTGGTCAGTCTCATGCCGTCGGACTCCGATCTGCTTCGCGTCTGAGTGCGCGCAAAACAGGCTGTGCGGATTGACGCAGATCAGTTTTTCGGCCCCGGGCGCGGAAAAATTCTGTCTTTGCGGCGCGGCTTTTCGTCCCGGCCCCGGCGGGGCGCGGCGGCGGGCGCGGGGTCCGGCGCGGCGGCGCGGGCCGGGACCAAAGCGCTTTGGCCGACACCCGCGCAGAATCCTGTTGCCAGACGGCCGTATGCCGTGCAAGCCTTCGGGGGATTTGAAAGCGGTTTGGGGATCGGGATCGGA
>JACXUX010000018.1 GCA_014763725.1 Rhodobacterales bacterium | reverse complement strand
CCGGCCAGCGACACCAGCGTCGCATAGGTGACGATCAGGCCCACCATCAGGAACCGGCCGATCGCACGCAGCTCATCGGGTTCGAACCCCGTGACGAACAGATAGAGCGCCAGCGTGCCCAGCCCCGTGGCCACCGACAGCAGCCGCAGCCCCAGCCCCGCGCCGATCGGCAGCACCTCGAGCGTGGCGCCCAGCACCGTGTCGCCGAACAGCCCGCCCAGCCCGAAGGCATGCGTCCAGCCCGGCCCGGGCACATGGCTGGCGGCAAAGATCGCGCCCAGCGCCACGGCCAGCACGGCAAAGACGATGCGATGGGCGGCGCGGTCCTCGCCCCGGTGCAGCAGGAAGCGCAGGCCCCAGATCAGGAACACCGGCGGAATGCCCCAGGCCCCCAGCCCGATGATGACGATCAGCGTCGAGGCCGCCGCCGCCCCGAACCGGCCCAGCGCGTTCTGCGCCGGCTCGTCGGTGGCCACCATCCAGCCCGGGTCCTCGGGCGTGTAGGTGGCCAGCATCGCCGCCACCGCCACGGCCAGGGCAACCAGCACCAGACCGACCAGTTCCTTGCCACGCCGTTCCAGCATGGCCTGCATCGACTGATCCAGAAGCGGGTCGCGCTGTCGGGTCTGATAGGAAGCCATGCCGCGCTCCGTTATCGGTAAAGACAATCGCGCAGCCGGGTCAGGCCGCGTTCGGTCTCGTCAAGGGGGGCGACCAGCGCCACCCGGATATAGCCCTGACCCGGGTTGCCCTGTCCGGTGTCGCGCGACAGATAGGCCCCCGGCAGCACCCGCACCCCGGTTTCGCGCCACAGCCGCAGCGCGGCCTCTTCGCCATCGGCCACGGGCAGCCACAGGAAGAAGCCGCCCTCGGGCATCTGCCAGCCCTGCAGTCCGGAAAAGATTGCCTCGGCCGCGCGGAACTTGGCGTGATAGAGCGCGCGGCTTTCGATCACATGCGCCTCGTCCGACCAGACGGCCTCGGACACGCGCTGAAGCGGCAGCGGCAGCGGTGCGCCGGCAAAGGCGCGCAGCTGGCGGATGCGGGCGATGCCCTGCGCCCCGCCCGCGACAAAGCCCGACCGCAGCCCCGGCAGGTTCGACCGTTTCGACAGCGAATGAAAGGTATAGACCCGGTCGGGATCGGCCCCGGTGGTGGCCGCGACCTCCAGGATTCCGGGCGGCGGGGCGCTGCGCCAGACCTCGGCATAGCATTCGTCGGCCAGGATCAGGAAATCGTGCCGCTCGGCCAGGGCCAGCAGATCGGCCCAGTAGTCGCGAGAGGCGACCGCCCCCTGCGGATTGGCGGGCGAACAGATGTAGACCGCGGCGGTGCGGTCAAGCACCTCGGCCGGCAGGGCGCCGTAATCGGGCAGGAAGCCGGTGGCGGCGGTGGCGGGCACATAGACCGGCTCGGCCTGCGTGGCCAACGCGGCCAGCGCGTAGACCTGATAGAAGGGATTGGGCATCAGCACCGCCGGGCGGCGGCCGCGCTTGGTTTCGGGGATCAGCGCCAGGCCCGCGTTGAACAGCCCCTCACGCGTGCCGTTCAGCGCCATCAGCCGGTCGGGCCCGACCGACACGCCATAGCGCCGTGCGATCCAGCCCGCGATCGCGGCCAGCAGTTCCGGCGTGCCGTCGTTCGGGGGATAGACGCCGAAGCCCGCCACGTTCTGCGCCAGCACCTCGGCCACGAATGCCGGCATCGGATGCCGCGGTTCGCCGATCGTCATGGCGATCGTCTCGCCCCCCGCCGGATGGGGGTCGAGCAGCGCGCGCAGGCGCGGGAACGCGTATTCCGGCAGGTTCGAGAACCGCTCGGGGAATGCCATGGACTGCCTCATGCCCGGGGTCATTGCGCCCCGTTTCCTGACACGATAGCGGCAAGCGCCGCCCCGGTCCAGATTTTCGCAACGCCCGGGCGGGGTTGGCAGGCAGAATTGTGGCATTTCCGCCGGGGCGGGGGCGTCAGCGCAGCGCCGTCTCGGCCGCGGCGGCCAGGCGCAGCAGCCGCGCCTCGGCCAGGGGCGGGGCGATCAGGCTGATGCCGCAGCTGGGCTCGCCCGTGGGCAGGGTGATCGCACAGCCCCCCATCAGGTTGCCGATGCGGGTATTGCGCAGCGCCAGCAGGTTTTCGGTGACGTAATAGGCATCGTCGGTCAGCAGCCGGTCGGCCTGCGGCGGCAGGATGGGCGAGGTCGGCACCAGCACCGCATCAAAACCCGCCGTCGCCGCCGCCCAGTCGGCGCGCAGCCGCGCCAGCCGCCGCCAGGCCGCCACGAAATCGGGCGCGGTGAACCCCGCCCCGCTGCGGAAGCGGTCCAGGATGCGGGGGAACATCTTCTTTGGCGCGGCCTCGATCGTGTCGCGCCACAGGCCATAGGCCTCGGCCGTGAACAGGACCGCGGCCAGGCCCATCGCCTCGGCCACGGCGGGAACGGCGGCCTCGGTCACATGGGCGCCCGCGGCCGACAGCCGCGCCACCGCCCGGTCGAACCCCGCCGCGGGGGCCGGGCGCAGATCGTCCTGCGCCACCGTGGTCAGCACCAGAAACCGCGCGCCGGTCAGGCTGGCCCCGGTCAGATCGGGCGCGGGCCGCCCGGCCAGCAGGCCCAGCAGCGCCGCGCAATCCTCGACGCTGCGCGCCAGCGGGCCCACGGTGTCGAAACTGTCGGCCAGCGGCACCACGCCCTCGACCGACAGCAGGCCATGCGTCGTCTTCAGCCCGACCAGATCGTTCCAGGCCGCGGGGATCCGCACCGATCCGCCGGTGTCGGACCCGATCGCCGCGGGCGCCAGGCCAAAGGCGACCGAGGCCGCCGCCCCCGACGACGACCCCCCCGGCACCGCGCCGGAATCGTTCACGCAGGGCGGCGTCGCCGTCACCGGGTTCAGCCCCAGGCCGGAAAACGCCAGTTCCGACATGTGCGTCTTGCCCAGGCAGACCGATCCCTGCAGCGTCGCCTCGCGCAGCACGCGGGCATCGCGGACGGGCGTGCGCCCCTGCAGCAGGGCTGACCCCGCCTCGGTCGCCACGCCCGCGCTGTCGAACAGGTCCTTCCAGCTGAGCGGGACGCCATCCAGCAGGCCGCGGCGGCGGCCGTCCTTGGCGCGGGCGGCGGCGTTCAGCGCCTCGGCCCGGGCGCGGCCGGGGGTGATCCGGGCATAGATCCGCGCCGCCAGCGGATGCCGGTCTATCCGATCCAGAAAATCCTCGACCAGTTCGACGGCATTCACCTGCCCCGCCCCGATCGCCCGCCCCAGATCGCATGCCGTCCGCTGGTCCATGCCCGTTCCCCTGCCCTGCCCTGCAAGGGCAACCTAGCGGCAGTGCGGCGCATGGACAATCGGACCCGGCAGCGCATATTGGCAGGCATGAGCGACGCGACCGACATCCTGATCGTGGGCGGGGGGCTGAACGGCCCCGCGCTGGGGCTGGCCCTGGCACAGGCCGGGCTGCGGGCAACCGTGATCGACAACCGCCCCGACCTGGCCCGGGCCGAGGCGGGCTTTGACGGCCGCGCCTATGCGCTGGCGCAGGCCTCGCGCCGGCTGCTGACGGCCATCGGGGTCTGGCCCGCGGTGGGCCATCTGGCCCAGCCCATCCGCCGCATCGTGGCCAGCGACGGCCGCCCGGCCGAGGGCGCGGCGCCCTTCTTTCTGGATTTCTCGTCCGACGAGATCGAGGAAGGCCCGATGGGCTGGATTCTGGAGGATCGCCACCTGTTCGCCGCCTTCCGCGACCGCATGGCGGCGGTGCCAGGGCTGACGCATCTGCCGGGCGAAACCGTGGTCGCGCAACAGACGGGGCCAGCAGGGGCCAGCGTCACCCTGGCCTCGGGGCGGGTGCTGACGGGCCGGGTGATCGTGGGCGCCGACGGGCGCGGCAGCGGCACCGCCACGCGGGCGGGCATCCGGCGGCAGGGCTGGACTTACGGCCAGACCGCGCTGGTGGCCGCCATCGCGCATGACCGCCCGCATGACGGGGTGGCGCATCAGCTGTTCCTGCCCTCGGGGCCGCTGGCGATCCTGCCGCTGCCGGGCAATGTCAGCTCCATCGTCTGGAGCGAGCGTGACGACACCGCCCGCGCCATCGCCGCGCTGGACGACGACGATTTCCTGACCGCGCTGCGCCCGCGCTTCGGTGATTTCCTGGGCGCGATCCGTCTGGCGGGGGACCGGTTCAGCTATCCGCTGTCGCTGTCGCTGGCCGAACGCTATGTGGCGCCGCGGCTGGCGCTGGTGGGCGATGCGGCGCATGGCGTGCATCCGCTGGCGGGCCAGGGGCTGAACCTGGGCTTGCGCGATGTGGCCGCGCTGGCGCAGGTGCTGGTGGCCGCCCGCCGCCGGGGCGAGGATCCGGGCGCCCCGGACGTGCTGGACCGCTATCGGACCTGGCGGCGCGGTGATGCCACCCTGCTGGCGCTGGGGATGGATGCGATGAACCGGCTGTTTTCCAACGACAACCCGATCCTGCGGCTGGGCCGCGATCTGGGCCTGGCCGCGGTGGCGGCGGCCCCCGCGCTGCGCCGCGGGTTCATCCGTCAGGCGGCGGGCCTGTCGGGCGACCTGCCGGTGCTGCTGACGGGGCGGGCGCTGTAACGCGTCAGTCCAGCGCGCGGGCCTCGGCCGCGATCATGATCGGGATGCCGTTGCGGATCGGAAAGGCCAGCCCGGCCGCACGGCTGATCAGTTCGTGCCGTTCGGCATCATAGGACAGGGTGGCCTGGGTCAGCGGGCAGACCAGCGCCTCCAGCATGTGGCGGTCGAACAGGGGCGCGGGGCGCTCGGCCTCGGCCGGCGGGGCGGGGTCGGTCGTCATTGCAGCACCTCGCCCGGGCCGCTGCGCAGCGAGAATTCCAGCAGCGTCATCAGCGTCTCGCGCCGCGTGCTCAGCGAGGGCGCCTCGAGCAGGGCCTGCTTGTCCTCGGGCGCAAAGGGGCACAGCATCGACAGCGAGTTGATCAGCAACTCGTCCTCGGCCTCTTTCAGGCTGCCCCAGTCGGTCGACAGCTGGCGTGCCTGGAAGAACCGCGCCAGCGTGGCCAAAAAGGGTTCGCGGCGAAAGCCGGGGTCGGTTTCAGGCCCGCCCAGGTCGCGGGCAAAGGGCGCCCAGTCCACCTGGCACCGGCGATAGGGGGTGAAGCCCTGCACCTCGGCCACCACGCGGAACCGGCTGATGCCGGACAGGGTGATCATGTAGCGCCCGTCCTCGGTTTCGGAAAAGCCGGTCAGACGGCCGGCGCAGCCGATGGCCTGCAACCGGCGTTCGGTCTGGCCCGGCACCTCGCGCGGCTGGATCATGCCGATCAGCCGGTGGGGGGTCTTCAGGCAATCCTCGATCATCTGCAGATAGCGCGGTTCGAAGATGTGCAGGGGCAGCCGTGCCCGGGGCAGCAGCAGCGCCCCGGACAGCGGAAAGACGGGAGTCGTGTCAGGCAGATCGGCAGCTTTCATGATGCCCATGACCTAGCCCGCGCACGCCATCAGGCAAATATCATCGACGACAGCCGGCGGCGGCCCTTCAGCACCACGGGATCGGTGGGCTTGAGCGCGTCAAAGATCGTCAGCAGCTGCGTCTTGGCCGCGCCGTCGTTCCAGTCGCGGTCGCGGCGGAACAGTTCCAGCAGCTCGTCCACCGCCTGATCGATCTTGCCGGTCGCATGCAGCGCCAGCGCCAGGTCGAACCGCGCCTGCGCATTGGCGGGATCGGCCGCCAGGGCTGCGCGCAGCTCGGCCTCGGGGCCGGCCTTGGCGGCCTGGCGGGCCAGCTCGATCTGGGCGCGGGCGGCCTCGATCTCTTTCGTCTTGGCGATGGCGGCAGGGGCGGCGTCGACCATGGCCTGGGCCTTGTCGATCTCGCCCAGCGCCAGATGGGCGCGCACCAGCCCGCCATAGGCCGCGGCATTGGCCGGATCCTCGCCCAGGATGGCGGCAAAGGTCTCGGCCGCGTCCACCGCGGCGCCTTCGGCCAGCATCTGCTCGGCCGCCTCGACCGCCTCGGCCAGCCCGCCGTCCCCGGCCAGCGCCGCCACGCGGTCGATGAACTTCTTCAGCTCGGACGCGGGCAGCGCGCCCTGGAAGCCGTCGACCGGCTGGCCCTGCCAGAAGGCATAGACCGTCGGGATCGACTGGATGCGCAGCTGCTGCGAGATGCGGGGGTTCTGGTCGACGTCGATCTTGACCATCCGCACCTTGCCGCCCGCCGCGGTCACCGCAGCCTCGAGCGCGGGGCCCAGCGTGCGGCAGGGCCCGCACCAGGTGGCCCAGAAATCGACGATCACCGGAACCTCGCGGCTGGCGTCGATCACGTCGGCCATGAAGGTGGCTTCAGTCCCGTCCTTGATCAGCGCGGCCCTGGGTGCCGCCGTCTTGTCATTCGCTGCGAACATGCTTGCCCCTCGGGGTTGGAGTTTCCCCCTATATGCGTCCGGCGCCGCCCGAGGGGAAGGGGCCCCGTCGCCGCGCACCCCGGCCGCGGCCCGTGCGACAGCCGGACCCCGCCCCGGGGTCCGGCCCGGTTCCTTGCAAGGAACCGGGGCGCTACAGATCGAAGGTCGCGAAGACCGGGGCGTGGTCGCTGGGCTGATCCCAGCCGCGGGCGGGGCGCAGGATGCGGCTGGAATGGCCCGCCGCGGCGATGTCGCGCGTGGCCCAGATGTGGTCCAGCCGGCGGCCCTTGTCGGCGGCGTCCCAGTCCGGGCTGCGATAGCTCCACCAGGAATAGAGCGCGCCCTGCGGGATGTCCTGGCGCGTGATGTCGACCCAGGCGCCGGCCTCTTGCGCCGCGGTCAGGTGGTCCACCTCGATCGGGGTGTGGCTGACGATCTTCAGCAGCGACTTGTGGTTCCAGACGTCATCCTCGCGCGGGGCGATGTTCAGATCGCCCACCAGGATCGACCGCGCCGGCCGGTCGGCGCGCGCCCAGTCGCGCATGCCGGCCACGAAATCCAGCTTCTGCCCGAACTTGACGTTGACCGTCCGGTCGGGAATGTCGCCGCCCGCGGGGACATAGAAGTTGTGGATCGTCACCCCGTTGTCCAGCCGCGCCGCGACATGGCGGGCGTGGCCCAGCCCGGCCGGGTCCATCTCGCCCGCGTCCTGCAGCGGCAGTTTCGACAGGATCGCCACGCCGTTGTAGCCCTTTTGCCCGCGCGCGACGACGTGGGCATAGCCCAGGGCGCGGAACGCCTCGACCGGCATCTTGTCGATGGGGGTCTTGATTTCCTGCAGGCAGAGGATGTCGGGCGCCTCTTCGGTCATCAGCCGGGTGACCAGCCCCTGCCGCAGGCGGACCGAGTTGATGTTCCAGGTGGCAAGGGTAAAGGGCATCGGCGGGCTCCATCCGGGTCGCGCGCACCCTAGGCGGGGTGGCGGGGCCTTGCCAATGGGGCGGGCCAAGAAAAGGGCCGGAACGCTTGCCGCGCCCGGCCCAGGTCCAACAGGGAGGTGCCGACATCATCGCACGGAACGGCGCCGATTGCGCGGCCCTTGCCGGGGGGGGGGCGCCGCAACCGCAGGCTGAACGGTGCAATCCGGCAACAGTCCTGTTGCCAAAAAGAGGGGCCGGGCAAGCCGCCCGGCCCAGTCCAACAGGGAGGTGCCGCGTCATGACCCCGACGCGACCAGGGGAACCCGGTGCGGAACCAGTTCCGCCATGTGCGCAAGATAATCGCCGATTGCGGCAACAATCTGACCTCAGGCCACCAGCCGGTAGCCGCCGCTTTCGGTGACCAGGATGCGCGCGTTGGACGGATCGGGCTCGATCTTCTGGCGCAGGCGGTAGATGTGGGTTTCCAGCGTGTGGGTCGTCACCCCGGCGTTGTAGCCCCAGACCTCATGCAGCAGCACGTCGCGCGCCACCACGCCCGAGGCCGCGCGATACAGGAACTTCAGGATGTTGGTTTCCTTTTCCGTCAGCCGGATCTTGCGGTCGCGGGCGTCGACCAGCATCTTCTGCGCCGGCTTGAACGTATAGGGCCCCAGCTGGAAGATCGCGTCCTCGGACTGTTCGTGCTGGCGCAGCTGGGCGCGGATGCGGGCCAGCAGCACCGGGAACTTGAACGGCTTGGCGACATAGTCGTTCGCGCCGGCATCCAGCCCCAGGATGGTATCGGCATCCGAATCATGCCCGGTCAGCATCAGCACCGGGCAATTGACGCCGCCCTTGCGCATGCGCCGGCACAGTTCGCGCCCGTCGGTATCGGGCAGGCCGACATCCAGGATGACCAGGTCGTAATGGCCGGCCTTGGCCTTTTCCATGCCCTCGGCGCCGGTGCGGGCCTCGAACACGTCGAAGTCCTCGGTCAGCACCAGCTGTTCCGACAGCGCCTCGCGCAGATCGTCGTCATCGTCGACCAGCAGGATTTTCCGCAGGTTGGCCATGGGATGCTCCTTTTTCTCGGCGCAGAGGTGCGCGGCGCGGGCGCCCGGGGCAAGCGGGGTGGCCCGCGGGTCACGCAGTCTTGTCGGGCAGCGGGGAAATGTTTCAATTTCCCCCGCGCGCGCCTATGTGGGGGACATCATGACGCTGGGCCCATCCCTTTCCGAACTGCTGGCGCGCGCGCGGTCCGACCTGCGGCTGGGCCTGCCGGTTGCGCTGGTGGGGCCGGGCGGGGCCGGTCTGCTGGCCGCGGCGGCCGAGACGCTGGGCCCCGAACGGCTGGCCGCGCTGCGCGCGCTGGGGCCGGCCGATCTGGCGATCACCGCCCGCCGGGCCGAGACGCTGAAGGCCCGCCCCTATGACGGCGACCTGGCGCGGCTGGCGCTGCCCGAGGATGTGGGGCCGGACTGGGTGCGCGCCGTGGCCGACCCGGTCGACGACCTGCGGGTGCCGATGAAGGGGCCTTTCGACAGCCGCCGCACCGGATCGGCCGCGTTGCACCGCCTGGCGCTGGCGCTGGCCAAGTCGGCGCAGCTGCTGCCCGCGGTGGTGGCCGTGCCGCTGGACGATGCGGCGGCGCAGGCGGCGGACCTGGGCCTGACCGCCCTGCCCCCCGCCGCGGCCGAGGCGCTGGCGGCCGAGGTGCGGCCGGCCCCCGTCGTGTCGGCCCGGCTGCCGATGGTGGCATCGGACGCGGGGCGCGTGCATGTCTTTCGCCCCCAGGATGGCGGCGAGGAACATTATGCGGTCGAGATCGGCCGCCCCGACCGCAGCCGCCCGGTGCTGACGCGGCTGCATTCGGCCTGTTTCACCGGCGATGTGCTGGGCAGCCTGAAATGCGACTGCGGCCCGCAGCTGCGCGCGGCGCTGGCCCAGATGGGGGCCGAGGGCGCGGGCGTGCTGCTGTATCTGAACCAGGAGGGGCGCGGCATCGGCCTGGCCAACAAGCTGCGCGCCTATGCGCTGCAGGACCAGGGGTTCGACACGGTCGAGGCCAACCACCGCTTGGGGTTCGAGGATGACGAACGCGATTTCCGCCTGGGGGCCGGCATCCTGCGGCGCATGGGCTTTGCCGCCGTGCGGCTGATGACGAACAACCCCGCCAAGGTGGCGATGATGACGGCGATGGGGCTGCAGGTGGCCGAACGGGTGCCGCTGCGCGTGGGCCAGACCCCCCAGAACGCCGCCTATCTGGCGACCAAGGCGGCCAAGTCGGGGCATCTGTTGTGAAGGACAGCGATCTGGTCGTGGGCCCCTGGGGGCTGCGGTTCCTGGGGCGACAGTTTCCCTGCGCGATCGGCCGCGGCGGCATCCGCCCCGCCCGGGCCAAGCGCGAGGGCGACGGCGCAACCCCCGCGGGCGTGCACCGCATCGTGGGCATGCTGTATCGGCCCGACCGGATGGCCCGGCCGGCGGACTGGGCGCTGCCCATCGGGCCGTCCGACCTGTGGTCGGACGACCCGCGCGATCCCGAATACAACCTGATGGTCCGCGCGCCGCACCGGTTCGGGCATGAACGGCTGCACCGGGCCGATCCGGTCTATGACCTGATCCTGATCACCGACTGGAACTGGCCCCAGGCGGAACCGGGGCGCGGGTCGGCGATCTTTGTCCACATCTGGCGCGGGCCGCGGCGGCCCACGGCGGGTTGCGTCGCGCTGGCGCGGCAGAACCTGCTGTGGATCGCCCCCCGCATCCGGCACCAGACGCGGCTGGTGATCCGGGCCTAGGCCGGATCGCCCGCGGCGCCCGGATCGGGGGCGCCCTGGCGCGGGGTGCGGGCGCCGAAGATCGCGCTGCCCACCCGCACATGGGTGGCGCCATGGGCGATGGCGGTTTCGAAATCGCTGCTCATCCCCATCGACAGGCCGGTCAGCCCGTGGCGGGCGGCCAGATCGCGCAGCATCGCGAAATGGGGGGCGGGGTCCTCGGCCTCGGGCGGGATGCACATCAGCCCGGCGATGGCCAGGTCCATCCCGCGGCAGGCGGCCAGGAATTCCGTGGCCTGATCGGGCAGGACGCCGGCCTTCTGCGGCTCGGCCCCCGTGTTCACCTGGACGAACAGCGTGGGGCACTGCCCGCGCGCCTGCGCCAGCCGCGCCAGCCGTTCGGCCAGCGACATCCGGTCCAGCGTGTGGATCGCGTCGAACAGTTCGACCGCCTGTTTCGCCTTGTTGGTCTGCAGCGGCCCGATCAGATGGAGGTCCACCGGCCCATAGCGGTCGCGCAGCGCGGGCCACTTGGCGGCGGCCTCCTGGACATAATTCTCGCCAAAGCAGCGGTGGCCCTGGTCCAGCACGGCCTGGACCCGGTCCAGCGGCTGCAGCTTGGACACCGCGATCAGCCGGATCGACCCCGCGGGCCGGCCAGCCGCGGCCGCCGCCGCCGCGATGCGGTCGGTGATGGCCTGCAGCGTCATGCCTGGTCCCCCAGCGTGTCCAGCAGGTCCTGCACCATGTCGCCATAGCGTTCCCAGGCGCGGGTCGAGCTGGCATAGATCGGCTGGCGCACCTGATAGACGCTGAGCGTCTCGACCCGGCGTTCGGTCTGATGGTGGTTCAGACAGGCGTCTTCCCACGGCAGGCCGCAGGCCGCAATCAGGCGGCGGGTCTGGTTTTCGGGGTCGGACACCAGATCCTCGTACTGCACCTGATGCACCCGGCCGCGCAGACGCGCCGTCCAGAAGTCGACCGCCTGGACGAAGCCCTGATAATACAGCCCCAGGTCGCGCAGGTCGTAGGCATAGAGATGCGTGCCGTCGGGGAACTTGTTGCGATAGATCGACAACAGGTTGTCGCGCGGGTCGCGGCGGACGACGACAAAGCGCGCCTGCGGCAGTGCCTGCGCGATCAGGCCCATGTAGAGATAGGTCTGGATCGACTTGTCGGTGATCCGTGTCGCCCCGGGGAAGCGGGCCTGCATCTCGGCCGCATAGGCGTGGCCGAGGCCCGTGATCTCCTCCGCCGTCAGGTCGGCCAGCGGGCGCAGGCCGCCATCGGGGGCGCGCAGCAGCTTCACCGCCGCCTGCACGGCCAGCCCCAGTTCGCCCCCGCCGGTCACCTGCGAATGGCTGGCGATGATCTGTTCCACCAGCGTCGTGCCCGACCGCGGCATGCCGGTGACGAAGATCGGCGCATGGTCCGTGGCCCCGGGCAACGGTGCGGCCGCGCCGTCGAACCCCGCCATCGCCGCCAGCACGGCGGCCACGTCGCGCTGGCGGGTGGCGATGTCATAGGGCCATTGCCGGCGCATCCGGGCATTGGCCTCATGCAGCACGGCCATCGACCCGCGCCAGTCCTTCAGATCCTCCAGCCCCTTGGCCAGGGCAAAGCCCAGGTCGATCCGGTCGGTATCGCGCAGGTCGGGGCGGGCCAGCAGATCGCGCATCTGCGCCAGCAGCGGATCGTCCGGCGTCATCTTGTGGGACGCCGAAAACAGCCGGTAGTTTTCGCCCACCGTGGGGTCGAGTTCGAAGGTCCGGCGGAACAGCGGCGCGGCCTCGTCGAACCGGCCCAGGGTCTGCAGCAGCGCGGCCTTGCCGCCCAGGGCAAAGGCATGGTCCGGCGCCTGCGCCAGAACGGCGTCATAGGCGGCCATCGCCTGATCATCGCGGCCCAGCCGGGCCAGCGCCAGGCCCAGCATCGCCTGCGCATCCAGAAGTGTGGGATCGAGGGCGCCGGCGCGGCCCAGCACCTCGGCCGCGCCGGCGTAATCCTTCAGCCGGGTGCGCGCGGTGCCCAGCGCCACCAGCGCCAGCGCATGGCGCGGGGCGATCCGCACCGCCTTTTCCGCCAGCGGCAGGGCGGTGCGCGGCTCGCCCAGGCGGGTGCAGGCCAGCGCCAGATTGGCCAGCGCGGTCACCAGCGCGGGCGCGGCGGTCACCGCGCGGGCGAGTGCCGCGCGCGCCTCATCCAGGCGGCCCAGGTCCAGCAGCGTGCGGCCCAGGTTGTCCCAGGCCTCGGCATAGCCGGGGTCGATGGTCACGGCACGGCGAAAGGCGGCCAGGGCGGCCTCGACCTCGCCCGTCTGGGCCAGGGCGCCGCCAAGGATGTTGGACAGCTCGGCCGTGCGGGGGTGGCGGGCGATCAGCCCGCGCGCCACGGGCACGGCCTGCGCCGGGCGGCCGGCGCGCATCAGCCCCAGCAGCTGGTCCAGCCCCTGCCGCAGTTCGGCCGACGCGCCGGTCAGCGCCCGCGGCCGGGGCCCGGCGATGCGGTCCTGCAGCGCGACGCGCGCGGCAGGTTCCAGCGGGGCGCGCGCCAGGTCGTTGCGCAGCGATTCCTCGGCCGCCAGATCGGGGGCCAGGGCGACCGCCTCGGCCCGGACCTGCCAGACGGCGGGTTCGCCCGGCTTCAGCCGGGTGGCGGCCACGGCATGGGGCAGCGCCCGGGCCGGCTGGAACCCCTGCAACAGGATGCGGGCGATCTGGAAATGCGCCTCGGCCGTGTTGGGCCGCGCCTGAAGGATGCTGAGGAAGACCGCCAGCGCCTGGCCGGTCTGCCCCACATTCAACAGCGCCATCGCCTGGGCGTAGCGGCTTTTCAGGTCGAACGCTTCGGGGCTGGGCATGGCGGTCCTTTCCGGCGGTGACGCGGCGGACCCTAGCGGCGGACCGCCGCCTTGTCGAGGCAGGGGCGGAAACGGGGGCAGAAACGGAAAAGAGCGGGCCGATGGCCCGCTCTTCCCCAAATCCTTGGAACGGATCAGAACGACAGCCCGAGGCCGACCGAGAAGGTGTCGACGTTCGCCAGATCCGACGAGCCGTAGCCAACCTGAACGACGGCGCCGCCGCCCAGATCGTAGTTCACGGCCAGGCCGTAGCCTTCGGCATCCGGGCCCGGCCCGAAGTCGAACATGCCGTAGTTGGCGGTGACCAGCAGGGCGCCGGTTTCGTAGCCCAGGCCGATCGCGGTGTGGTCAACGGTGGAGGCGCCAGCGCTCAGCTCCGAGTAGTTCACGACACCCGAGAAGCCGCCGGCCAGTTCCGCCTTGGCCGAGACACCGATCACGTCGATGCTGGTGCCGGCGATGTCGGTCTCCTGGTAGCCCAGACCGAAGCTCAGCTTGGTGCCGCCGAGGTCGGTGGCATACTTCACACCCAGGCCCAGGACAGGATCGTCAACGCCGGTTTCGTCCAGCTCGACCGAGGCCGCGAAGCCGAAGCTGCCGAACGAGTATTCGTAGCGGGCGACCTGGCCGTTGTAGGTGCCGTCCAGGCCGGAGTTGCCGCTGTAGCCCGAGTGGGTGGTGTGGTCGTCAGCGATCGCATCGCCCATGCCCACTTCGGTCATGGCCCAGTCGAAGCCGCCGTCGGTGTCACCCATGGTCAGCTTGCCGAACGCGCCCGAAACGAACACGGTGTAGTCGGCGAAGCTACCGAAGTCGCTCTGGGTGTCGTCGCCGCCAACGGCGCTGTCCAGGGCGTCTTCCAGGTCGATGGTGGCGCCGAACGACAGACCGCTGTCGGTTTCGCCGGTCATGGCGAAGCGGACGTCGACCGACTGGAAGAACAGCGTTTCGACGTTGTCGTCAGCGATACCGATTTCGGCCGAGCCCGAGATCGAGACTTCCGCAGCCGCGGCGCCGGCGAAGCCGACGATGGCGGTCGAAGCGAGAAGAAGCTTTTTCATCGTTTTCCCTCGTTGTGTCTTGAAGGTGCGCCCAGCCCAGGGAAATCCGGATTGGGAATGGACTGTGTTTCCCTCTTGCCGCGCCCGAATGCAATGCGGGCATGGGACAGGGCGGGGAATGTGGCCCGGTTTGGTGCAGCTTTGCCACAGTGCCGCCCGGCGGCCGCCCCCCGCCGGTGGCGCGGCGCCGCCCCGCCGACCGGCCCGCGGCGGCCCGGGCCGCGGGGGGAAAAGCCTTGTCGCCCCCGGACCGCTCGGCTAGACAACCCCAAGGGCGGGACGGGGGACCGGATGAACGGGCGCGGGCTTGCGGGCGCGATGGTGATGTGCGGGGCGATGGCGATGCTGTCGGCCTGCGGCGGGATTGCGTCCGGCGATAGAGGCCTGTTCGGCGGCAGCAGCGGCACCCCCGCCGATGACCAGGCTGCCCGCCGCCGCGCGGCCGAGGAACAGCGCGCCCTGCTCGAGGCCGACGAGGAACAGGGCAGCACGATCTGGGATCTGTTCACCTATTCCGACGACCCGAACACCACGGTCGAGGTGAACCGCTACCTTTGGAACGCCGCGCTCGACGTGCTCAGCTTCCTGCCGATCGAGGCGGTCGACCCCTTCACCGGCGTCATCGTGACGGGCTACGGCACGCCGCCGGGCGGCAGCCGCGCCTATCGCGCCACGATCTATGTCCAGGACCCCGCGCTGGACGCCCGCAGCCTTAAGGTCGCGCTGCAGGCCCGCGGTGGCGGCCCCGTCGCGCCGGAAACCCAGCGCGCGGTCGAGGATGCGATCCTGACCCGCGCGCGCCAGCTGCGCATCGCCGACAGCCGGCTGTAGACGCCCCCTGCGGTCTGGAATTGCCCCGCGCCCCGGTGTATCCCGCGCGGTGCAAGGAACATGAGGCCGCGATGACCCGCTACGACCCCGCCGCGCTGGAACCGAAATGGCAGGCCGAATGGGAGGCCGCCGGGGTCTTCGCCGCGCGCCGCGACGACCGGCCCAAGTATTACGTGCTGGAGATGTTCCCCTATCCCTCGGGGCGCATCCACATGGGCCATGTGCGCAACTACACCATGGGCGACGTGGTCGCGCGCTACAAGGCGGCCTGCGGCTATTCGGTGCTGCACCCGATGGGCTGGGACGCCTTTGGCATGCCGGCCGAGAATGCGGCGATGGAACGCGGCGGCCATCCGCGCGACTGGACCTACGCCAACATCGCCGACATGCGCAGCCAGATGAAGCCGCTGGGCCTGTCGATCGACTGGGCGCGCGAATTCGCCACCTGCGACCCCGAATACTACGGCCAGCAGCAGGCGATGTTCCTGGACATGCTGGCCGCGGGCCTGGTCTACCGCAAGGCCGCGGTGGTCAACTGGGATCCGGTCGACATGACCGTGCTGGCCAACGAACAGGTGATCGACGGCAAGGGCTGGCGGTCCGGCGCCCCGGTCGAACGGCGCGAGCTGACGCAGTGGTTCTTCCGCATCTCGGATTTCGCCGAGGATCTGCTCGATTCGCTGGACCGGCTGACGCACTGGCCGGAAAAGGTGCGCCTGATGCAGGCCAACTGGATCGGGAAAAGCCGCGGCCTGCAGTTCGCCTTCGACACCGTGGACGCACCCGCGGGCTTTGACCGGATCGAGGTCTATACCACCCGCCCCGACACGCTGCTGGGCGCGAGCTTTGCCGCGATCAGCGCCGACCACCCGCTGGCGCGCGCGCTCGAGGCCGCCGACCCCGCCGTGGCCGAGTTCGTCGCCCGCTGCCGCCAGGGCGGCACCAGCGCCGAAGAGATCGAGACGGCCGAAAAGATCGGCCTCGACACCGGCATCCGGGTGCGCCACCCGCTGAACCCCGACTGGCACCTGCCGGTCTGGATCGCCAACTTCATCCTGATGGACTATGGCACCGGCGCGATCTTCGGCTGCCCGGCGCATGACCAGCGCGACTTCGACTTCGCCACGAAATACGGCCTGCCCGTGACCCCCGTCTTCGTGGCCGAGGACGCCGAGGAGACGCCCCTGGCCGAGGCCTTCGTGCCGCCGAAATCCGACCGTGTGCGCTATGTCCGCGGCTTTGCCGGCGATGCGGTGCAGACCGGCGACCAGGGCGTGGCCGCCGCCATCGCCCTGGCCGAGGCACAGGGCTGGGGCCGCGGCGTCACCCGCTTCCGCCTGCGCGACTGGGGCCTGTCGCGTCAGCGCTACTGGGGCTGCCCGATCCCGATCGTGCACTGCCCGGCCTGCGGCGTGGTGCCCGAGAAGAAGGAGAACCTGCCGGTCGAGCTGCCCCATGACGTGACCTTCGACCGTCCGGGCAACCCGCTGGACCGCCACCCGACCTGGGCCGCCACCACCTGCCCGGCCTGCGGCGGCCCGGCCCGGCGCGAAACCGACACGATGGACACCTTTGTCGATTCGTCGTGGTATTTCGCGCGCTTCACCGCGCCGCGCGCTTCCACGCCCACCGACGCGGCCGAGGCCGACTACTGGATGAACGTCGACCAGTATATCGGCGGCATCGAACATGCGATCCTGCACCTGCTGTATTCGCGGTTCTTCGCCCGGGCCATGCACCGCACGGGGCACCTGCCGGCCAAGGCCGTCGAACCCTTCGACGCGCTGTTCACGCAAGGCATGGTCACGCATGAGATCTATCTGACCCGCGACGCCGCGGGCCGGCCGGTCTATCACCTGCCCGAGGACGTGATCCGCACCGAAACCGGCGCCTCGCTGAAGGACGGCACCGCGGTCGAGGTCATCCCCTCGGCCAAGATGTCCAAGTCCAAGAAGAACGTCGTCGACCCGATGAACATCATCGCGCAGTTCGGCGCCGATACCGCGCGCTGGTTCGTGATGTCCGACAGCCCGCCCGAACGCGACGTGGAATGGACCGCCGCGGGCGCCGAGGCGACGTTCAAGCATCTGTCGCGCGTCTGGCGCATGGCGGACGACATCGCCCGCAGCACCGCCCCCGATGCCCCGGCCGAGGATCTGGCGCTGGACCGCGCCACCGCCCGCGCGATTGCCGACGTGACCGCGGGGATCGAGGGCTTTGCCTTCAACAAGGCGATCGCGGCGCTCTATGCCTTTGCCAATGCGGTGCAGAAATCCTCGGCCGGCGCGGCGGCCAAGCGCCGCGCGATGGCCACCATGGCCCAGCTGATGCAGCCCATGGTGCCGCATCTGGCCGAAGAGGTCTGGGCCCTGCTGGGCGGCCAGGGTCTGGTGGCGCGTGCGCCCTGGCCCAAGGCCGACCCCGCCCTGCTGGTGCAGGACAGCGTGACCCTGCCCATCCAGATCAACGGCAAGAAGCGGGCCGAAATCACCGTGCCCCGCGACATGCCCGCGGCCGAGGTCGAGGAGATCGCCCTGGCCGACCCCGACGTGATCCGCTTCCTGGGCGGCGCGGTGCCGAAGAAGCTGATCGTCGTGCCCGGGCGGATCATCAATGTGGTCGCCTGACCGCCGCGGCCTGCTGGCGGCGCTGACTGCGGCGGCGGCGCTGACGGGCTGCGGCTTTGCCCCGGTCTATGCCCCCGGGGCCACCGGCAGCGGGCTGACCGGGCGCGTGCGCATCGCACCCCCGGCCGAAACCAACGGCTTCAACCTGGTCGCCCGGCTTGAGGATCGGCTGGGCCGGCCGCAGGGCGCGGTCTACGACCTGGCCTGGACCGTCACCACCGACACGGTGGAATCCGCCGTGGCCCCCGACGGGGCGCTGCTGCGCTATACGCTGACCGGCCGGGCCGACTATACGCTGACCGCACTGGCCGACGGGGCGCAGATCGCGGCGGGCCAGGTCCAGGGCATGACCGCCTGGTCGGCCACCGGGTCGACCGTGGCCAGCCTTGCGGCCGAGGATGACGCCGCCGCCCGGCTGATGGTGATCCTGGCCGACCGGATCGTCGCGCGGCTGCTGGCGGTGCCGCTGCCGTGAAGGTCACCGCGGCCGAGGCGGTGCGCTTCCTGACCCGGCCGCAGCCGGGGCTGCTGATCTTCGGCGCCGATCCGATGCGCGTGGCAATCCGCCGCCAGGACGTGATCGCCGCCCTGATCGGCCCGGGGGGCGAGGCCGAGATGCGTCTGACCCGCCTGGCCGCCGCCGATCTGCGCCGCGACCCGGCCGCGCTGGAGGACGGGCTGCGCGCCCAGGGCTTCTTCCCCGGCCCCCGCGCCCTGCTGGTCGAGGAGGCGACCGACGGCACCGCCCCCCTGCTGGCCCGGGCGCTGGCCGACTGGCGGCCCGGCGATGCCGCGCTGGTCGTCACCGCGGGCGGGCTGACCGGCAAGTCGGCACTGAAGACGCTGTTCGAAAAGCACCCCGCGGCGGGCTGCCTTGCGCTCTACGACGACCCGCCGGGACGGGAGGAGATCGAGGCCGAACTGGCCCGCGCCGGCCTGACGCGGATCGCGCCCGCGGCCATGACCGACCTGACCGCGTTGGCCCAGGCGCTGGACCCCGGCGACTTTCGCCAGACGCTGGAAAAGATCGCGCTCTACAAGCACGCCGACCCCAGCCCCCTGACGCCGGATGAGGTCGAGGCCCTGGCCCCCGCGAGTCTCGAGGCCGAGGTCGATCAGGTGATCGAGGCCGCCGCCGACGGCCGGGCCGACCGCGTTGGCCCGCTGATGCGCCGGCTTGAGGCGCAGGGGACCGCCGCCACCACGATCTGCATCTTCGCGCTGCGCCATGTGCGGATGCTGCATCTGCTGGCCAGCGACCCGGGCGGGCCGGCCCAGGGCGTGGCGCGGCTGCGGCCCCCGCCCTTTGGCCGGCGCCGCAACATGCTGATCCGCCAGGCCGGCAGCCTGGGCCGCGCGCGGGCCGAAGAGGCGCTGGCGCTGCTGGTCGACACCGATCTGACGCTGCGGTCCTCGTCGCGCGCGCCGGCGCTGGCGGTGGTGGAACGCGCGCTGATCCGGCTGGCGATGCTGGCGCGGCGCTGACCCCTTGCCCCCGGGGCTTGACCATGCCTTGATCGGCCCCGGATCCGAACGGGGGGCGACATGTATCAGGTCATCGGAACGGTCAAGAGCCGCGCCGCGCGCGTGCTGTGGATGCTCGAGGAGCTGGGCCAGCCCTACGAACACATCCCCGCCCCGCCCCGGTCCGAGGGCGTGACCGCCCTGAACCCCGCGGGCAAGGTGCCGGTGCTGGTGGTGAACGGGACGCCCATCCTCGATTCGACGGCGATCATCCAGTATCTGGCCGATGCCCATGGCGCGATGACCTTTTCCTGCGGCACGCTGGACCGCGCCCGCCAGGACAGCCTGACCCATTTCCTGCTGGACGAATTCGACGCCGTGCTGTGGACCGCGGCACGCCACAGCTTCATCCTGCCGCCCGAACTGCGCCAGGCCGGCATCAAGGATTCGCTGAAATGGGAATTCGCCCGCAGCCAGAAGACGCTGGTGGCCCGCATGGGCGGGGGCGATTTCCTGATGGGCCCGGTGATGACGGTGCCCGACATCATCCTGGGCCATTGCCTGGGCTGGGCGCAGGCGGCGGGCTTTCCGGTCACCGAAACCCGGCTCGACGAGTTTCACGACATGATCCGCGCCCGCCCCGCGTGGCAACGGGCAATGGCGCGCTGACCGCTCAGCCCGCCGGGTCCAGCCCGGCCGCCGCGCGGCCCGCCCAGCGCCCGGTGGCCAGGCAGCCGGTCAGCAGATAGCCGCCGGTCGGCGCCTCCCAGTCCAGCATCTCGCCGCAGGCATGGGTGCCGGGCAGCGCGCGCAGCTCCAGCCCGGCGGTCAGCCCGGCCGCACGGATGCCCCCGGCGACCGAAATCGCCTCATCCTGCGGGCGCGGGGTCAGCGGCGGGGCGGGCAGCGCCTTCAGCCGCGCGGCCAGCGCGGCGGGATCGGCGGGCAGCGGCCGGCCCCATTCCTGCGCCAGCGCCACGGCCACGGGCGACAGCCCCAGCTTGCGCAGCCGGTTGGCCAGGCTTTCGCCCGGGCGCATCGCGGCCAGCCGGTCGGCCAGCGCCCGCGCGGTCAGATCGGGCCGCAGGTCCAGCGTCAGCGCCGCCCCCTCGCGCAGCGCGCGTGACATCGCATAGACGCCGCCGCCCTCGATCCCGCGGGCCGAGATCACGAATTCCCCGCGCTCCTGGTGCCCCGCCGCGCGCAGGGCCACGCCCTTGACCGGCTGGCCGAAGTGCCGCGCCATATGGGCCGACCAGGCGACCGAAAACCCCATGTTGGCAGGCGCCCAGTCCGCCACCGGCACGCCGCGGTCGCGCAGCCAGGGCACCCAGGCGCCATCGGACCCCAGCCGCGCCCAGCTGGCCCCGCCCAGCGCCAGCACGGTGACCCGCGGCGCCAGAAGCCGTTCGCCCGCGGGCGTGTCAAAGCGCAGCGCGCCGTCCGCGAACCCCTGCCAGCGGTGCCGCAGCGCCAGCCGCACCCCCTGCCCCGCCAGCCGCGCCAGCCAGTCCCGCAGCAGGGGCGACCCCTTCATCGCCACCGGAAACACCCGGCCCGAGGATCCGGTGAACACCGGCTGCCCCAGGCCGCGCGCCCAGTCCTGCACCCGGTCGGGGCCAAAGGCCGTCAGCATCGGCGCCAGCCAGCCCGCCGCCTCGGCATAGGCGCGGGTGAAATCGGGCAGGGGCTCGTCCTTGGTCAGGTTCAGCCCCGACTTGCCCGCCATCAGGAACTTGCGGCCGGGGCTGGGCCTGGCCTCGGCCACCAGAACGGGCAGGCCGGCCGTGGCCATGGCCTCGGCCGCCATCAGCCCGGCGGGCCCCGCCCCGATCACCAGCGCCTCGATCCGTTCCATGCCGTGGCCACCCCGCACCCGCCC
>JACXUX010000196.1 GCA_014763725.1 Rhodobacterales bacterium | reverse complement strand
GGCGGGCGCCTCGGCCGCGATGACCTGCGTGCGCCCCACCCGCGACGCGGGCCGCGCCTGCACCCGCCAGACCCAGTGCCAGGGTTATTGCCTGGCCCGGTCGGGGACCTGCGCGCCCTTTGCCCCGCTGTTCGGCTGTCATGACGTGCTGCAGGCCGATGGCCGCCGCGTCACGCTGTGCCTGGACTGACGCCCTTGCGCGCCCCCGCGTCGCCATGCGACCAAGCCTGATGTTCCCAGGGGCCCGCCCATGACCGACCTGCCGGCCATTCCCGTCTTTCGCCCGCTACTGCCCCCGGCCGATGCGGTGGCGGCCTATCTGCGCCAGGCCGATGCCGCGCGGTTCTACACCAACCGCGGCCCGCTGGTGCGCCAGCTGGAACAGCGGCTGGCCGCAGCGCTGGGTCTGCCGGGGCATGCGGTGCGCACGGCCTCGTCCGGGACGGCGGCGATCGAGGTGGCGATCCTGGCCCATGCCGGCCCCGCGCGCGCCGACCGGCCGCTGGCGCTGATCCCCGGCTATACCTTTGCCGCCACCGCCCTGGCCGCGGAACGCTGCGGCTATGTCCCGCATTTCGTCGATGTCGATCCCGACAGCTGGGCGGTGGACCCCGCCGCGCTGGCGGATCACCCGCTGCTGGCGCGCACGGGGCTGATCCTGCCCGTGGCCCCCTTTGGCCGGATGCCCGACATGGCGGCCCTGGCGCGGCTGTCGCGCGACACCGGCATTCCGGTCGTGCTGGACGCCGCCGCCAGTTTCGAACAGGTGCTGGACACCCCCGCGCTGGTGACGGCCGAGGTGCCGATGGCGCTCAGCTTTCACGCGACCAAGACCTTTTCGACCGGCGAGGGCGGCGCGATCCTGTGGCTCGACGCGGCCGGTCAGGACCGGGCGGTGCAGGTGGCGAACTTCGGCTTTCGGCTGTCGCGCGAATGCCGCATCGCGGGCACCAATGCGAAGATGAGCGAATATCACGCCGCCGTGGGCCTGGCGATGCTGGACGGGTTCGCCGACCGGCGGGCCGCATATGCCCGGGTGGCCGCGGCCTGGCGGGCGCTGTCCGCGGGCCTGGCGCTGCCCGGGCGGCTGTTCACCGCGCCCGAGGTCAGCTCGGCCTATGTGCTGCTCTGGGCCGAGGACGAGACGGCCTTCCTGACGCTGGAATCCGCCTGCACCGCCGCCCGGATCGAGACGCGCCGCTGGTATGAGGCGGGCCTGCAGGATCAGCCGCATTTCGCCCATCTGGGCCGCGATGCGATGGCGGGCACGCGGGCTGTGGGGGGGCGGCTGCTGGGCCTGCCCATGGCCTGCGACCTGACCGAAGAGGCGATCGCCACGGTCCTGACCACGCTGCACCGCGCCGCTGCCAGCCTGCCGCCCGCCCGCGCCGCGGGCTGACCGGGGCCGACCGCCGCTAGACCAGCCCCCGCAGCGCCGCCTGCACCCGCCGCCCGCCGTCGCCGCGGGGCGTGCCGGCGATGAAGGCACGCAGCGCGTCCCAGTCGGCCATGTCGCGCCGCTTGGCGAAATCGGGCGTGTCGACGCACAGGTGCAGGATGCGGGCCTGGGCCACCTCTTCGGCCGCACGGGCATAGGCGGCGGCGGCCTCGGGCCCGGGCAGGGCGGGGCCATCGCCCAGATCGCCGTTCGAGCAGTTGTAGCGCATCGGCAGCGGCTGCACCGCCCGCCCAAGGCGCAGGATGTTCAGCATCAGCACGATCTGGCTGGAATAGAAGCTGAAGTGCCGGTCGTAGAGAAAGGCCATGTCGTCCTCGATCGTGCGGCCCACGTCGCGGGCCACCGCGTTCGGCATCGCGATGAAGCCGAAGTTGAAATAGGGCGGCATCGCCGCGGGGCTGCGGAAGCCGATGTTCCAGCCCGAGGGCGGCAGGGTGGGCCAGGGCTCGGCCACGCCGCGGTCGCGCAGGATGGTGGCCAGGTCCACGTCGCGCGGCGGCTGCCAGGCGGGCCAGCCATGCACCGCCCCGCTGCGCGCCACCTGATGCACCAGATCGGTCAGCGGCCCGGTCACCACGATGTCGGCATCCATGTACAGCAGCACATCCGCCCCGGTGGGGTAGCGGTGCCGCTGCAGCCCTGTGCCGTCATAGCTGTAGAGGACGAACAGCCGCCGGTCGACCCAGCGGAATTCGACCGGCAGATCGGCGGCCCAGGCCAGTTCGGGGTCGTCCGGCGGCAGCGTGCTGTCCAGGCTGAGCGTGAAGACGATCTTCCAGTCGCCCGGAAAGGCCGCCCGCGCGGCCAGGCTCTGCGCCAGCAGGCGGCACATGACCGCAAAGCGGCGGTTCAGGGTGATGGGGACATGCACCTCGACCGACGGCGGGCAGGCCGGAGGCGCGGGGGCCGGGGGCGCGGCGGTCATGCGGGGTCGGCCCGCCCCAGCACCAGCACCTGCCGGCGCGCCCTGTCGGTCCAGGGGGTCAGGTCCAGATCGCCCCAGCGCTGCTGCACCCGCAGCCCCGCCGCCGCGATCAGCGCCGCCAGCCGGTCGGGCGCATACTGCCGCACCTTGTGCACCAGCGGCGGCAGGTCCAGCGCCGCGCCCGTGGCGTCGTCCTGCAGGTGCCACCAGCCGGTCAGCACCTCGGTTCCCGGGTCGTAGGACAGATCCTCGATGATGCGCAGCGCGCGCCCGTCGGGCCCGGCAAAGCGGTGCGCCACCCGGCCCGAGGGCACCCGCGCCAGCCACGCCCGGTTGGGGTTGTAGATGTCGAAGGCAAAGCGGCCATCCGCCGCCAGCAGCCCCCGCACCGCGGCCAGGCAGCGCGCCATGTCGGCATCGGTCTGCAGCACCTGCATCGTGTGAAAGGTGCAGGTGACCAGGTCAAAGGGCCCGTCAAAGGGCGGGTCGCGCAGGTCGCCCACGCGCCAGTCGATGCCGGGGTCGGCCGCGCGGGCCGCCGCGATCATCCGTTCCGACAGATCGAAGCCCGCCACCTGCGCCGGCCCCTGGGCCCGCATCGCCGCGGCCATCGCCCGCGTCACGCTGCCCGTGCCGCAGCCCATGTCCAGCAGCCGCCGCACCCCGGGCCCGATCAGCCCGGTGTAGAACGCCACATGCGGCGGGCGCGTGGCATGGATGGCGTCGTAATAGGGGGCCCAGGGGTCATAGGCATTGGCCGCCGCCGCATCAGCGGGGGAAACGGGGGGGAACGCGGTCACCTGGGGCCTTTCGGGTCTGACAAACTCTGCCGCGCAGGCTATGGAAGGCCCGGGGCCAGCGCAAGGGAGGGGCGGCATGACGGAACAGGCGGTGACGATCCTGACGCTGGACGATGCCGACGCCTGGACGGCGGCGGTGGCCCCTGGCGGGATGCCCGGCCACGGCTGGGCCTATGCCCGGGGGCTGGCCGAAACCGGGATCGCCCCGCAGCTGGCCGTCGTGCGGGCCGGGGGGGCGCGGATGGTTCTGCCCTTCTTCGAACGCGGCGGGCCGGGGGCGCGCGACATCGCCACGCTGCCCGGCCTGTCGGGCCTGCGCATCACCCCCGACAGCGCGGCGCCGCTGGCGCTGTGGCGCGACCATGCCTGCGCGCAGGGCTGGGTCTGCGGCTATCTGCAGCTGTCGGCGCGCAATGCGGGGCTGGCCGACAGCCCGGGCGACCGGATCGTGGCGCATAACGTGCTGTATGAATTCGATCTGGACCACTGGGACATCGACAGCGCGCTGCGCAAGAACGCCCGCCGCCGGCTGAAGGCGGGCGAACGCGCGGGCGCCCGGCTGGTGGACGACCCCGACCGGCTGCGCCCGGCCTTCCTGCGGCTTTACCCCGAAACCATGGCGCGGCTGGGGGCGCGGTCGGTGTTCCCGCCCGCGGTGCTGACCCGCTGGTTCCAGGATCCGGACCTGCTGTTCTACGGGGCCGAGGTCGCGGGCCAGGTGCAGCTGCTGGTGCTGGGCCGACGCCTGGGCCCCGAGGCCGAGCTGCATCTGACCGCCAGCACGCCCGAGGGGCGGGGGCTGCAGGCCTGGCTGTGGGCGCAACTGGCCGAGGCCTGCCGCGCCCGGGGCATCCGCCATCTGAACATCGGCGGCCATCTGCGGCCGGGCGACGGGATCGACTTCATGAAGTCGCAGTTCGGTCTTGCCGTCCACCCGCTGCGGTCGGTCCGCCAGGTCTATGACCCCGCGCGCTTTGCCGCGCTCTGTGCCGCGGCGGGGGCGGATCCCGACGACGCCTACTTTCCGCCCTGGCGCCGCCCCGCGGCCTGAGCGGCCCGCGCCGCCCGCGCCAGCCAGTCGGCCGCGCTGGAAATCCGCCCCGCCGCGCGCAGGGCGCGGATCTGATCCGCGTCGCGGCGGTTGCGGGCGAATTCCGCGGCCGGGTCCAGGTCCGCCCAGGCCCGCCAGTGCGCGGCCACCCCCGGCCCCCATTCGTGCCCGTGCCGGTCCAGCGCCGCGCGGATGTTGGCCACCTTGCGTGCGAAGCGTTCCGGGCTGGAAAAGGGCACATGCGCGATCACCAGATCGGCCGGGGCCAGGCGCGGCAGGTCGACGCCGGGTTCCGGCTCGGCATGGTGGTGGCCCGCGCGCGTGTTGCGGATCAGCGCGGGCGGCACGATCAGCTTGCGCCGGGGGGGCGTGGCGATCCAGTCGGGCTCGGCCGCCTCGCCCGGCCGGGGGGGCGCGGTGAACATCAGGATGCGGGCATGGTCCGCCGGGGTCAGGCCCGCCCCCGCGGCGGGCAGCGGGATCGCCGGGCCCGCGGGCGCCAGCACCACGTTGAACCGCGCGACGGCCAGCTGCGCGGGGGCGGCCAGGTCGGCCAGGTCGCGCAGCCGCCCCGTGGCGGGCAGCCAGAATTCGTCGGCATCGGAATAGATCAGCCGGTCGGCCCCCGCGGCGCGAGCGCGGGCGACGATGTCGGCCAGGAGCGCGGCCTCGGCCTGTTCGCCGGCCCGGTCGTCAAAGTCGACCAGCTCCAGATCGCCGCCGGACTGGGCGGCCAGGATGTCGCGCGTGCCGTCGGTCGACCGGCTGTCGCAGGCGATGATGTGATCGACGCCGATGGCGCGCAGATGGGCCAGGCAGGGGCCGATCAGCTCGACCTCATCCTTGACGCCCAGGAAGGCCGCGATCCTCATGGCCCATCCCCCAGCGCGGCGCGCAGCGCGGCGGCCAGGGCGCGCAGGTCGGCGGGCGTGGCGCGCGGGTCGCAGGGCAGGGTGGCCAGGCTGTCGGCCCAGGCCCATTCGCGCGCCCAGTCGCGCCCTACCGGCAGGCTGCGCCAGTGGACGGCCGGAAAGAACCCCTGCGCATGCAGCCGCGCCAGAACCGCGTCGCGCCGCGCGGGCGGCAGCCGCACGGGAAAGCCCAGCGGGACGAAGTCCGCCGCATCCGGGATCAGCGCCAGATCGGGCAACAGGCCGGCCAGCGTGGCGAAATTCTCGCGCCGCCGCGCGGCGATCGCGCCCGGGTCGGCCAGCGCCAGCAGATGGCGCGCAAGCCGGCTGATCGCGCGGGGCTCGATGGCATGGGCCGCCTCGCGCGCCTGGTTCATCGGGTGCCAGAGCGCGTTGGCCGCGGGATGTTCGAACCGCGCAAGCGGCGCGGCCAGCCGGGCCAGCGCCGCG
>JACXUX010000195.1 GCA_014763725.1 Rhodobacterales bacterium | reverse complement strand
CATCAGCGAGCTGGTCCCCCCGATCCCGCGGTTTTCCAGCCGCCAGCCCGCGGGCAGCCGCTCGGCCAGGCTGGCCGACCAGCCGCCGGTCATCAACGTGTTCGACCCGCCCCGCAGCGTCGTGCTGCTGGGCGGGTCGAACACGTTGATGACCGGCGGCTGGTCGGCCAGGCTGGCCGAGCGGCTGCCCGCGGGCTGGCGGCTGGAAAACCGCGGGATCGGGGGGACCAGCTCGCTGATGGGCATCTATCGGCTGCTGTCGAAGCCCGACTGGCAGGCGGGCGACGTGGTCGTCTGGGAATATGCCATCAACGAATACCCGCTGATGGTGGAATCCGAGACGCCGCTGTCGGTGCTGTTCGACCACATCGCCTGGCTGGTGCGGCTGTGCGAGGAACGCCGCCTGTGCCTCTTGCCCGTGGTGATGGAGACCGAGGACCAGGCCCGCATGACCGACCTGGACCCCTATGCCGCCCGGCTGCGCAAGTTCTTTGCCGACTGCGGGGTGCCCATCGTCGATTGCCGGGTGCTGCGCACCAGCCCGCCCTTTGCCGGCCAGCCGACCGGCGCGATCTACAGCGATTTCCTGCACTACCGGCTGGACGCGGGCTTTACCGAGGCGATCGCCCAGGCCGTGGTCGACCGGCTGGACGGGCTGAAGCCGCTGACCCAGGTCCCCCAGCGCGAGGTGGCGCAGCGCCGCGCCCGCCGGCTGCAGGCCTTCACCGACTTTCAGGGCGAGGGCGCCGCGCATTTCGAGAATTCGATCATCGCCATCGACTATCACCGCTTCTCGCGCGGGTGCACGGCGAATGTCCGCGGCCAGATCAAGGGGGCCATCATCCTGGCCACGCCCGACGGGGCGGGGTTCCGGCTGATCCACGGCTCGGCCGGGCCACGCTTTGCCACCCAGTGCGCCTACTGGTCGCGCAGCCCGATCCTGCTGCAGCTGTCCTTCGACGCGCATTTCTTCCCGGCCCGCTTCATCGCCACCCGGCCGGTGCGGTTCCAGCGGCCGGGCAACCCCGACGCGCCCCGCATCTGCCTGCCACAGCTGCAATGGGCACCCGACGAGGCGCGCGCCGGCGCGATCGACGGGCTGGTGGCGCTGATCGTGGAAAGCGGCCCACTGGCCGAGGACTGACCCCCGCGCACGGGTGCACAGAAGCGGTGCGAATCCCGGCAGGTGACGCAGGCCGGCACAGGGTCCATCTTCCTGCCAACCCAAGAGGGAGGCTCCGATGACCCAGACCATTCCCGGCATCCACCATGTGACCGCGATTTCCGGGCCCGCACAGGCCAATGTCGACTTCTACACCGCCACGCTGGGCCAGCGGCTGGTCAAGCGGACGGTGAACTTTGACGCGCCCGACACCTGGCATCTGTATTACGGCGACCGGGCGGGCAGCCCCGGCGCGATCATGACCTTCTTCCCCTTTGCCGATGCGGCGCCGGGCCGGATCGGGCCGGGCATGGCCAGCGCCCATGCCTATGCCGTGCCGGCAGGCCGGTTCGATGGCTGGCTGGACCGGCTGCGCGCGGCGGGCATCGCCTTTGCCGGCCCGGTCGACCGCTTTGGCGCCCGCGTGATCACGCTGCGCGACCCCGACGGCGCCCCGGTCGAGCTGGTGGAAACCGACGGCACCGCCGAGGCGGATCTGGACGGGTTCCATTCGGTCACGCTGTGGCTGCGCGATCCGGCGCGCACGGCGCGGCTGTTGACCCGGGTCTTCGGCTATGTCGAGGCCGGGCACGAACGCACCCCGGGGGCCGAGCGGCTGCGGCTGGTCGCCCCGGGCGGCGCGCGCGGGTCGGTGGTCGATCTGCTGCGCACCGATGTGGCGCCCGCCGCGCGGCCCGGCGCGGGCACCATCCACCACGTCGCCTTCCGCGCGCCGGGGGTGCAGGATCAGGTCGCCTGGCAGGACATCCTGGCCCAGGCCGGCCACCGCACCACCCCGGTGATCGACCGGCAGTATTTCAACGCGATCTACTTCCGCGAACCCGGCGGCGTGCTGTTCGAGATCGCGACCGACGCCCCCGGCTTTGCCGTGGACGAACCCGAACAGACCATGGGCACCCGCCTGATGCTGCCGCCGCAGTACGAACCGATCCGCGACCGGATCGAGCGCGTGCTGCCCCCGCTGCGGGTGGCGGCCTGATGCGCGCGGGGGCCGATCCCGCCGCCGCCCGCGCCGGCCTTGTGCTGCTGCACGGCCGGGGCGGGTCGGCGGGCGATCTGGTGCCGCTGTTGCGGGCGGCGGGGCTGACGGATGTGGCGGCGCTGGCCCCCCAGGCGCCCGGCCACAGCTGGTGGCCCACCAGCTTTCTGGCGCCCCAGGCCCAGATCGAGGCGCATGTGACCCGCGGTCTGGCCGCCGTGGCCGCCGCGGTCGGGGATCTGGTCCAGGCCGGCCTGCCGCGCGGCAGGATCTGGCTCTGCGGCTTCAGCCAGGGGGCGTGGCTGGCGCTCGAATCCTTCGCCCGCCAGGGCGACGGGCTGGCGGGGGTGTTGGCCTTTTCGGGCGGGCTGGTGGGCACGGGCGATGCGCCGGGCCCGGCCCAGCCCGCGCTGCTGGGATACGGGCCCAAGCGGTTCGACTATCCCGGCCGGCGCGACGGCGCGCAGGTCTGGATCGGCGTGCATCAGGCCGACCCGCATATCCCGCTGGCCCGGGTGCAGGACAGCGCCACGGTGCTGCGCGGCCTGGGGGCACAGGTGACGGTGCAGGTCCATCCCGGCGCGGGCCATGGCGTGATGCCGTCGGATGTGGGGGCGGTGCACGACCTGCTGGCAGCCTAGGGGTCCAGCCGGACCCCACCCTGCCAGACGGCGCGCAGGTCCAGCCCGGGGCCCAGCAGCACCAGATCGGCCGGCAGCCCGGGCGCCACGCGCCCGGCCGCGGCGCCGATCACCCCGGCGGGGATGGCGCTGGCCATGGCCAACGCACGCTCGACCGGCGCGCCCGCCAGCGCCACCAGCCGCGCCACCGCCTGCGGCAGCGTCAGATCGGCGCCCGCCAGCGTGCCATCCGTCAGCGTCAGCCGCCCCCCCGCCCGGCGGATCTGCCGGCCGTTCAGGGCAAAGCCGTCCAGATCGGTGCCCGCCACCGCCATGGCGTCGGACACCAGGAACAACCCCCCGGGTCGGGCGGCCAGCGCGATCTGCAGCACCTCGGGCGCGACATGCAGGCCATCGGCGATCAGCCCCGCCGCCACCCCCCCGGTCAGCACCGCGCCGGGCAGGCCGGGGGCGCGGTGGCCTAGGGGGGCCATCGCGTTGAACAGATGCGTGACGCAGCGCGCCCCCGCGGCCAGGGCGGCGCGGGCCTCGGCCACCGTCGCATCGGTATGGCCCAGGCTGACCACCACCCCCGCCGCGGCCAGCCGCGCGATCTGGGCCGGCCGAACCGCGCGCGGCGACAGCGTGACCATCAGCGCAGGCAGATCGGCCGCCGCCGCGATCAGCTGCACGCAGTCGTCCTCGGTCATCGGACGCAGGCGGGCCGGATCATGCGCGCCGACCCGGGCGGGGCACAGGTGCGGGCCTTCCAGATGCAGGCCAAGGAAGCCCGGAACCCCGTCGCGCGCCGCCTGACGCCCGGCGTCCAGCACCCGTTCCGTCACCTGCGGCCCGTCGCTGATCAGCGTGGGCAGGATCCCCGTGGCCCCCAGCCGGGCATGGGCGGCGCAGATCGCGCGCAGATCGTCGACCGTGGTGCCCGCCCCCACCATCCGCCCCGCGCCGCCGTTCACCTGCAGGTCGATCAGCCCCGGCGCCAGCAGGCCGGGCAGGCGCGGCGTGCCGGGCGCGGCGGGCTCCAGCCCCGCGATGCGGCCCGCCTCGATCCGCACGGCGATGTCGCGGTGCAGCCGCGCCCCGTCGAACAGCGTCTCTGCCACCAGCAGCGTCATGTCTGCCCCCGCGCCATCCAGACCGCGCCATCCAGCGCGCTGCCCTGCGGCGGCTGTTGCCGCCAGCGCGCCAGATGCGGCGCATAGGCCGCGGCCAGCCCCCCCAGCAGCACCAGCGGCAGGTCGCGGCCCCCGGCCAGATCGGTCAGGGCGGCCTCGACCTCGACCACCGCGGCGGCCAGGACGGCGGCGGCGCCGGGGTCGTCCGCCTGCAGGATGCGCGGGGCCAGCGCGGCCAGATCGGCGGGCCGCGCGGCGGCGGCAAAGGCCACGGCCCCCGCAGGCCCGCCCAGATCGGCCAGCAGGCCGGCCAGAACCGGCGTCATCGGCACCCGCCCGTCGGTCGCGCGCAGCGCCCGAGCCAGTGCCGCGCGGCCGATCCAGGCGCCCGATCCCTCATCCCCCAGCGCCAGGCCCCAGCCGCCCGACAGCTGCAGCCCCGCACCCTCCTGGCGGGCGAAGACCGACCCGGTGCCCAGCACCGCGACCAGCCCCGCCGCCCCGCGCAGCGCGCCCGCCACCGCCGGGACGACATCCTGCACCAGCCGCAGATGCGGCCAGCCCAGCGCCGCCCGGCAGGCCGCCGCGCAGTCGGGCAGGTTCGCCCCCGCCAGCCCCAGCACCGCCGTCACCCCGGCAGGATCGGTGCCCGGCGGCAGGGCGCGCGCCATCGTGTCGCGCAGAACGGCCACGGCGCCGGCCAGATCTGTGGCGATATTGGCCGGGCCGCCCTGCGCCTGGCCCAGGACGCGGCCGGCCACATCCTCGGCCCGCGCGCGGCAGCCGGTTCCCCCGCCATCGACACCCAGATAGATCATCCGGCCCCCCTCTGTGCCGCCCATGCTTGGGCCAGGTGCGGCGGCGGGGCAAGGGGGCGCGGTGCTCTCAGCCCAGCGCGACCAGGTGGTTGTCCCAGGCCAGCCGGTGCGCCGCCAGCGGCCGCAACCCCGCCGCGCCCAGCGCCAGGATGCCGCCCAGCCCGTCCGTCGCCACAAAGCCGTCCGGCCCCGCAGCGATGCCGCAGACATCCTGCCGGCGGTGCGTGGCCAGCCAGCGGCCCGTGGCGTCGAACAGCTGCACCACCCCCCCCGCGGGGCGAGGTGATGGCCACCCGCCCGTCGTCCGCCCGCGCGATCGACCCGGCATAGCCCTGCATCGCGGGGGCCTCGACCTCGGGCGTCTGTGCCAGAACGGGGGCATGGCCGCGCCGGTGCAGGCCCAGCAGGGGGACGGGTTCGGCGGGGTCGCCCTCCCACTGCATGGCAAAGGCCACGGTTCCGTCGGGCGCCAGCGACAGATGCCGGATCGAGGCCTGCGCCAGCCCGGGCAGGCCCACCCGGTCGACCAGGTCGCCCCCCGCGCCCAGATAGGCCAGGCTGGGGCGCATGCTGTCCAGGTTCAGCTTGCGGCGGTCCTGCGGGTCGGTCGCGATGCCGCCATTGGCCACCACCAGCGTGCCGTCGGGCAGGCGGCGGACGTCATGCGGCCCGATGCCATGGGTCGGCCATTCGCCGATGCGGGCGTAGCCCGCGGTCGCATCCCACAGGCCCAGGCGGCCTTCGCTGGTCTCGGCCACCACTTCCGAGGTCTGTAACACTTCCACTCATCGGTGCGCTCCTCGGCTAGGGTGAAGCACCGGTTGCTGGGAGAGGGTCGCCGCAGGGTGGTCGAGGGATTGTCCTCGTCTG
>JACXUX010000194.1 GCA_014763725.1 Rhodobacterales bacterium | reverse complement strand
TCTCGCGCGCGGCAACGCGCCGCTGACCATCACCCCGCAGTCGGGCGAGATGGTGCATGCCACCACCCCCGGCTCGTCCGGCATTTCGGACGAACAGGACTTTGCCGCTGTCGCCGCGCGCGAGACGATCGAAAGCGATGCCGCCCGCCGCGCCCGGCAGGCGGCGCAATATACCGTGGTCCAGCCCACCCCGCTGCCCGAACGCAGCGACAGGGAACGGCCGAACATCGTGGCCTATGCGCTGGCCACCACCAACAATCCGGGCCAGCCGCTGTATCGGCGGTCCTCGATCCGCTTCACCGATCCGGCGGTTGCCTGTGCGCGCTACAACTCCAGCGATCTGGCGCAAGAGGCCTTTCTGGCCAATGGCGGGCCGGAACGCGATTCGAAGGGGCTCGACCCCGATGGCGACGGTTTCGCCTGCGACTGGGATCCGCGCCCCTTCCGCCTTGCCCGGCAGTAGGTGCGTGTCCTTTCGCACCCCTCGCCCAATTTCGGCGACCGCCGCGGGGGCGCGCGCCCGCATCTGATCGTGATCCACTACACGGCCATGCCCTCGGCCCAGGCGGCGCTGGCCCGGCTGTGCGACCCGGCGGCCGAGGTGTCGGCCCACTGGCTGGTCGGCAATGACGGCAGGCTCTGGCAGCTGGTGGACGAAAGCGCGCGCGCCTGGCACGCCGGGGCAGGCGAATGGGGCGGCTGCACGGATGTGAATTCCGCCTCGATCGGGATCGAGCTGGACAATCCCGGCGACTGCCCCTTTGCCGCGCCGCAGATGGCGGCGCTGCGGGGGCTGTTGCGGGGGGTGATGGCGCGCTGGTCGATTCCGCCGCAGGGGGTGATCGGCCACAGCGATCTGGCTCCCCTGCGCAAGCAGGACCCGGGCCCGCGCTTCGACTGGCGCGCGCTGGCGGCCGAGGGGCTGTCGGTCTGGCCCGCCGATCTGCCCGCCGCCGACCCGGCGCCGACCGATCCCGCGGCGCTGATCCCGGTGTTGCGCCGCTTCGGCTATCCTGACGTGCCCGCGGGGGCGCTGCTGGCGGCCTTTCGCGCGCGCTTCCGCCCCGACGCCGGCGGGCCGCCCGATGCGCGCGATGCCGCGCTGGCCGCCGATCTGGCCGCCCGCTTTCCCGCCGCCCGCTTTCCCGTTGACGCGGCCGCGCCGGGGGCGTAACCCCGGCGGCGCGCGGATGGCCGGATGACCGCGGGCGGGCAACCGTCCGAGGAAAGTCCGGACTCCATGAAGCAAGGGTGCCGGGTAACGCCCGGCGGGGGCAACCCCAGGGAAAGCGCCACAGAGAACAGACCGCCCGGCATGCCGGGCAAGGGTGAAACGGTGGGGTAAGAGCCCACCGCGGACCGGGCAACCGGGACGGCACGGCAAGCCCCACCCGGAGCAATGCCGAATAGGGGCCCCACGCGGAAAGGTCCGGGCCATCAGCCGCAAGGCTGCCGGAAACCTCCGCGGGGACGCTTCAGCCCAGGGGCCCGGGTTGGCAGCTTGACCGCCGCGGCAACGCGGTCGGCAGAGGAATGGTCATCCAGGGGGGCAACCCCCGGACAGAATCCGGCTTACAGGCCATCCGCGCAAATCTGCCGAATTTTCTGCGAAAATTCCGCGTCCCCCTTCCTCTTGACCCAAATACCCCCGCCGGAGGCGACGCGGCCGCCCGCCCCTGGGCGGGCGGCGACCAGGGCTTGCGCGCCGCAGGCGCGCGCGATTTGGCTGTTGACTCTGCCGGGCGCGTGGCTAAAAGGCAGGCTTCAAAGGATTTCGCGGGGGGCGCCGGTTTCCCCGAACAGTGGAGACGACGATGGCGAAGCCGACGACGATCAAGATCCGTCTGAACTCGACGGCGGGCACCGGGCATTTCTATGTGACCAAGAAGAACGCCCGCACCATGACCGAGAAGTTCGCGATCACCAAATACGACCCCGTCGTGCGCAAGCACGTCGAATACAAGGAAGGCAAGATCAAGTAGGATCCTGCCGCTCGCTGGGCCGCGGAGCCGCGCCATGGGCGCGGCCTTTTCGTTTGTCGGGCCCTGGTGGTGCTGCAGGTGCGCGGGGCGCATGAAAATGGGGCCGGTCCCGCAGGACCGGCCCCTGTCGTCTGGCGATGCCCTCAGGCCATCATTCCTCGCGCTGGCCCATGAACTGCAGCAGGAACATGAACAGGTTGATGAAGTCGAGGTAGATCTGCAGCGCGCCCATGATCGCCGACTTCTCCAGCCACTCCTGATCCATCGACATCGCGTGCTGGACATAGGTGTTCTTGATGTTCTGCGTGTCATAGGCGGTCAGGCCCGCGAAGATCAGCACGCCCAGGACCGAGATCGCGAACATCAGCGCCGAGGACGCCAGGAAGATGTTGACGATCGAGGCGACGATCAGGCCGATCACGCCCATCATCAGGAAGGTGCCGAAGGCCGACAGGTCCTTCTTGGTCGTGTAGCCATACAGCGACAGGCCGGCGAAGGCGATCGCGGTCACCAGGAAGGTCTGGGCGATCGACATGCCGGTGAAGGCCTGGAAGATCCAGGCCAGCGAAAGGCCCATCACCGCGGCATAGACGTAGAAGAACAGCTGCGCGCCGGCAGCCGACAGGCGGTTGATCGCCGCGCCGAAGGCAAAGACCATGATCAGCGGCAGGAACATCACGACCCAGCCGAGGATGGTCATCCCGCCCGTGGGCGCGCGCAGCAGCAGCATCAGCGCGTCGGTCGTGCCGACGGCCCAGGCCACGGCGCCGGTCAGCAGCATGCCCACCGACATCAGGGCGTAGACCTTGTTCATGTGGGCGCGCAGGCCCTCGTCGATCTGGGCGGCGCGCGCGCCTAGGCCCGTGCGCACCGTGGTGTAGTCAGCCATGGGGATCCTCCGATGTTGTCCCGTGGGGGGGCAGCGCCGGGGGGGCGATGCCGTCAGGTCGCAATATCGGGAAGCCCCCGCCGCATTTCAAGCGGGCCCCGGCCGAAAGGCACATGGAATTCCCGTCTTTTCCGGGCGCCGGCGGGTCAGTCCAGGGTGATGACGACCTTGCCCGTGGCGGCGCGGCGGCGCAGCAGGTCCAGGCCTTCGGGGGCGCGGTCCAGCGGCAGGCGGTGGCTGATGTGGGGGCGGATCAGCCCCTCGGCATACCAGCCCAGCAGCGTGGCAAGGCTGGCCTTCAGCACCTGCGGCGCAAAGGACAGATAGCCGCCCCAGTAGAGGCCCATCACCGTCAGGTTCTTGACCAGGAGAAGGTTGGCCGGGATCTGCGGCACCGTGCCGCCGGCAAAGCCGATGGTCAGCAGCCGCCCCTCGGGCCGGGTGGCGCGCAGCGCGTCCAGAAAGGCGTCGCCCCCCACGGCATCATGGACGACATCCAGCCCGCCCAGCGCCCGCAGCGCCCCGCGCAGGTCGGGCGCGTCCGGATCGATCAGGTGGTCGGCGCCCGCGGCCTGCGCCACGGCCAGCTTGTCCGGCCCGCGGGCCATGGCGATCACCCGCGCGCCCAGGCGCTTGCCGATTTCCACCGCCGTCAGCCCGACCCCGCCCGAGGCCCCGGTGACCAGCAGCGTCTCGCCCGGCTGAAGGCGCGCGCGGTGGTCCAGCGCCAGGTGGCTGGTGCCATAGGCGATCTGGAAGGCGGCGGCGACGTCAAAGGGCATGCTGTCGGGGATGGGCAGGCAGCGGTCGGCGGGAAAGATGCCGGCCTGCGCCAGTCCGCCCCGCCCGGCAAAGACGGCGACGCGCGTGCCCGGGGCGGGGCCGGTCGTGCCGGGCCCCAGTTCCTCGACCATACCCGCCGCCTCAAGCCCCGGAACATAGGGGTAGGGGGGCTTTTCCTGATAGCTGCCCTCGGCCATCAGCAGATCGGCGAAGTTCAGCGCGCAGGCCCGCAGGCGGACCCGCACCTCGCCCGGGCCGGGCTGGGGCAGGGGCAGGTCGCGCAGCACGGGGGCCGCGCCGGGGGCGTCGATCTGAAAGGCGCGCATCTGGGGCTCCGACCGGGATGATCTGGGTTTACCCCGCCGGGGCGACCCGATCCAGCCCCTGGCTGCTGCGAAATGCAAAGCGCGGCGGGGGCGTCTGTTGCGAAATGCAATGCAGAATGCACATCGCCTTCTGCTTGTATCGGCACCGCCCGGCCCGCTTTACGCGCGACTCGGGCGCTGCCCCGGCGCCCGGTGATCATCTGCATGAATCGTCATGTCTGAAAGGACAGGTTTCCGGCGCATCCGGAACCGTCTCTTTCGCTTCCGAGAGAGGGGCCTATCTGGCACGGCATCTGCCTTGATGGTGGACGGGGACAGACGCAATGACCAGAGAAGAGAACCCATGAAGCACCCTGTTGACGCCCATGTCGGCAAGCGCATCCGGCACCGCCGCTGGATGATCGGAATGACCCAGCAGCAGCTGGCCGATCAGGTCGGGATCAAGTTCCAGCAGATCCAGAAATACGAAACCGGCATGAACCGCGTCTCGGCCTCGCGGCTGTGGGACATCGCCGAAGCCATGGGCGTCTCGATCGGCTTCTTCTTCGAGGGGCTGGAATCCGCGCCCTCGTCCGGGCGCGCGGCCGAGGCCGACATGATGGGCGACAAGGAAGCGCTGGAGCTGGTGCGCACCTATTATTCCATCCCCGAGGCGCAGCGCCGCCGCCTGTTCGACCTGGCCCGCGTGCTGAGCGAGGCCGCCGCCTGACCCCGCCCCGGGTCGGGCGCCGGCTTGACGGCGGCGCCCGGCCGGCCTAGCCCGAGGGCACAGCGGCAGGAGGGCGGGATGAACGCACGCGACCGGCAGGAGATCCTGGAGACGGCGGCCGAACTGGCCGATGCGGCCCGCGCCGCCACGCTGGCGCATTTCCGCACCGCGGGCGGGATCGCCGCCGAGAGCAAGGAGGCGGCGCGCTTCGACCCCGTTACCGTGGCCGACCGCGCGGCCGAGGATGCGATGCGCGCGATCCTGGCCCGCCGCCGCCCGCAGGATGCCGTGCTGGGCGAAGAGCGCGGCGCCGTGGCGGGCACCAGCGGCCTGACCTGGGTGCTGGACCCGATCGACGGCACCCGCGGCTATCTGTCGGGCACCCCCACCTGGGGCGTGCTGATCGCGGTGACCGGGCCTGATGGCGCGCCGATCTACGGGCTGATCGACCAGCCCTTCATCGGCGAACGGTTCGAGGGCGGCCTGGGCCGGGCCGAGACCCGCGGCCCGGGCGGCACCCGCCCCCTGCGCTGCCGGGCGCCGCGGCCGCTGGATCAGGCGATCCTGTTCTCGACCTTCCCCGAGGTGGGCACGGACGAGGAGCGCGCGGCCTTTGACCGGGTGCGCGACGCCGTGCGGCTGACGCGCTACGGGATGGACTGCTATGCCTATGCGCTGGTCGCCGCGGGCCAGATCGACCTGGTGATCGAGGCGGGCCTGCAGGCCTATGACGTGGCCGCCCCGATCGCGGTGATCGAGGCCGCTGGGGGGATCGTGACCGACTGGCAGGGAGGGCCCTGTCCCCAGGGGGGCCAGGTGCTGGCGGCGGCCAATGCCTCGGTCCACGCGGCGGCGCTGGCGCTGCTGAACGGGCGGGGGTAGGGGGGCCTTCTGCCCCCCTCGGCGCCCCCGGGGG
>JACXUX010000193.1 GCA_014763725.1 Rhodobacterales bacterium | reverse complement strand
GGCCGCTCGCGCACTGGTTCTGGGCCGATGCGCGGCAGGGGGTGCCGGGGCTGTCGCTGGCGCTGATGGCGCTGATGCTGGCGCTGGCGGCCAATCTGGGCGTGGGCACGATGGTGGGCAGTTTCCGCGCGACCTTTACCGGCTGGCTGAACCAGCGGCTGGTGGCCGAACTGTATCTGACCCTGCCCGATGCCGCGACCGCGGCGCGGGCGCTGGACATGGTGGCGCCGCAGGTCGAGGCGGTGCTGCCGATCTGGCGGGCCGAGGCGATGCTGGCGGGCCAGCCCGGCCAGGTCTATGGCGTGGCCGACCATGCGACCTATCGCGACCACTGGCCGCTGTTGTCGGCGGTGCCGGGGGTCTGGGACGTGCTGGCGCGCGGGCAGGGGGCGCTGGTCAACGAACAGCTGGCGCGCCGCGCGGGGCTCGCCTTGGGCGATGCGGTCGATCTGCCGGGGGGGGCGCTGCCGGTGCTGGGGGTCTATTCCGACTATGGCAATCCGCGGCCGCAGGTGATGGTGGCGGTGGGCGTGCTGACCGCCCGCTTTGCCGATGTGCCGCGGCTGCGCTATGCGCTGCGCCTGCCGCCCGACCGCGCGGCGGACCTGGCCCGGCGGCTGCGCGCCGATCTGGCCCTGCCCGAGGAGGCGGTCGTGGATCAGGCCGCGGTCAAGGCGCTGTCGCTGGCGGTGTTCGACCGCACCTTTGCGGTCACGGCCGCGTTGAACGTGCTGACGCTGGGGGTGGCGGGGGTGGCGCTGGTGTCCAGTCTGGTGACGCTGTCGGCGCTGCGGCTGGGGCAACTGGCGCCGCTCTGGGCGCTGGGGGTGGCGCGGGGGCCGTTGGCGCGGCTTGAGGTGGCGCGGCTTCTGGCGCTGGCCGCGCTGACCTTTGCGCTGGCGCTGCCGCTGGGGCTGGCGCTGGCCTGGGCGCTGCTGGCGGTGGTGAATGTCCAGGCCTTTGGCTGGCGGCTGCCGATGCAGGTCTTTCCGGCCGACTGGCTGCGGCTGCTGGCGCTGGCGCTGCTGGCGGCGGGGCTGGCCGCGCTGTGGCCCGCGCGGCGGCTGGCGCGGGCGACACCGGCCGAGCTGCTGCGCCGCTTTGCGGGGGACCGCTGATGCGGCGGCGGGCGGTCCTGCTGGGGCTGGCGGCGCTGCCCGGGGTGGTGGTCCCGGGGCTGGCGCGGGCGCAGGGCTTTGCGGGCCTGGGCCAGGGGGCCCCGGGCTTTGCCCTGCCCGTCCCGCGGCCGCTGGTCTTTCCGGCCGATCATGGGGCGCATCCCGATTTCCGCATCGAGTGGTGGTATCTGACCGCGGTGCTGACGGCGGCGGATGGCGCGCCCATGGGTCTGCAATGGACGCTGTTCCGCACCGCGCTGGCCCCGGGCGAGGCGCCGGGCTGGGACAGCCCCCAGCTGTGGATGGGCCATGCCGCGGTGACGACCGCCACCCGCCATGCGGTGGCCGAGCGGCTGGCGCGCGGCGGCACGGGCCAGGCGGGGGTGACGGCCGCGCCCTTTGCCGCCTGGATCGACGACTGGGCCATGGCGGGCGCCACGCCCGAGGACGTGCGGCTGACCGCCCGGGGCGCCGACTTCGCCTATGACCTGCGGCTGGTGGCCGAGGGGCCGCTGGTGCCCCAGGGCGACGCCGGCTATTCGGTCAAGTCCGCCGCGGGCCAGGCCAGCCACTATTACTCGCAGCCCTTCTATCGCGCCCAGGGCCGGATCGCGCTGGACGGGGCGACCCGGGCCGTCACCGGCCAGGCCTGGCTTGACCGCGAATGGTCCAGCCAGCCGCTGGCGCCGGATCAGACGGGGTGGGACTGGTTCTCGCTGATCCTGGACGACGGGGCGCGGATGATGGGGTTCCGCCTGCGCGATGCCGGGGCGGGCTATGCCAGCGCCACCTGGATCGCGCCCGACGGCACGCCCGACCCCCAGCAGCCCGGCGCGCTGCGGGTGACGCCGCGCGACCTGGCCCGGGTCGCGGGGCGGCAGGTGCCGGTGGTCTGGCGGGTGGAGCTGCCCGCGCGGGGGCTGGACGTGACGGTGACCGCGCTGAACCCCCAGTCCTGGATGGCGACATCCGTGCCCTACTGGGAGGGGCCGGTGTCCGTCACCGGCAGCCACACGGGCCGCGGCTATCTGGAGATGACGGGTTACGCCCCCTGATCCGCCGCCCCCGCCCCCGCCGGGGCGCCGGCGGCAAAGCGCGCCACCGCCGCGGCCAGCAGGGCGCGGTCGCCGGCATTGGCCCGCTCCAGCAGGGCCTGCGCCTCTTCGGACAGGGTTTCGTCGCTGGCGCCCGCCTCCTCGGACCGGTTGCGATGGGCGGTCGCGGGGGCGAAATCGGCAAACCAGGGCTGCACCAGCCGGGCAAAGCGGCGCATCGAGCCGTCAAAGTCCGACACCAGCCCGACAAAGCTGATCAGGTCCAGCGCGCGGATGGCGCGGTCGACCTCGGGTTCCGGCCCCGGCAGCATCCGCCCCAGCCGTTCCACCTGGAAATCGCGGCACTGCCGGTCGCCCGGCGTGTCCAGCCGGCGGCGGACATAGGTTTCGAAATCGGCGGTCTGCGCCAGCTGCGCGCCCAGCGTGGTGGCCCCCGCCTGGGTGCGTTCGAACCGGTAGGCCGACCGGATGCGCGACAGCGGATCGCGCAGGAACAGGGCCGAGATCACCCGCAGCCCCGCCCGCTGCGGCAAGGGCCCCCAGGCCGTGTGCGACGAAAAGGCCACCGCCGCGGGCGCCCGGTCCACCCAGTCCAGGATCAGCCCCGCATTGCCCTGCGTCCCCCCGCGCGGGAATTCGTGCGTGACCCAGCGGCCGGGGAAATTGCGCTTCAGCACCGCGTCGAACGAGGTGCCGGCGTTCTTGAACAGATGCACATGCAGGATGATCGTGCGGTCCGCGGCCACGTCTGCCCCCTGCCTAGTCGTGCGAGCCGAAGAGATCGGCCGCCTCGAAGGCCGCACGCATCAGCGCCCGGCCGCGGGCAAGGCTGAACGTCTCGGCCACATAGGCGCGGGCATTGGCGGCCAGCCGGGCGCGTTCGGCGGCATCGTCATGAAGCGCGGCGATCGCGTCCTGCCAGTCCTGGGGCCGGTCCAGGATCAGGCAGTCGTGGCCGTGGCGCAGGCCGATGCCCTCGGCCGCGATGGGGCTGAGCAGACAGGGCACGCCCTGCGCCAGCGCGGTCAGCACCTTGCCCTTGATCCCCGCGCCCGATTGCAGCGGGGCCACGAACAGCCGGTGGCGGTCATAGGCATCCTCGACCCGTTCGACATAGCCCACCGGCCGCACCACGGGCGAGGCCAGCGCCCGCACGGCATCCGTCATGCCCGACCCGTAGATCGACAGCACGATGTCGGGCCGGCGGGTCTGCAGGCGGCCCATCACCTCGCGCACGAACCAGTCCATCGCCTCCAGGTTGGGGTGATGGGCATAGTTGCCCAGGAAGGACAGGCCTTCGCGCCCCTCGGCCGGGGGCACCCGGTCGGGGATGTCCACGACCCAGGGGCATTTCATCACCCGGACCGCGCCCAGGCTGTGCGACTGGATCAGTGCATGTTCCACGTCGTTGTAGGACAGCACCAGATCGACCGATTCCATCGCCGCCAGTTCGCGGGCGCGCAGCCGGGCGGTTTCGGCCAGCCGTTCGGCATCGTTGCGCGCCAGCGCCGCGCGCATCTCGCGCAGGAAATGCAGGTCGGCGTTGTTCAGCAGGATGCGCGCGGCGGGGTTCACCTTGCGGATCGTGGCCACCGTGCTTTCGGCGACATGGAACCGCGTGATGTAGACCGCGTCGAACTCCGCGCCCCGCGCGCGCAGGAATGCGTCGACCGAAAGGGCGAAGGGGGCGGTGACGACCTCAACCCCCATCCGTTCCAGATCGGTCGTGTAGCGACCCAGATGCGCCAGGTTTTCGGGCAGGAAGGTCACCTTCCAGCCCAGCGACTGCACCAGGCGGATTTCCTGCATGGCGGCATAGCTGCCCGCGTCCAGATCGGGGCGCGGCAGCTGATAGTCCAGGAACAGCACGCGGCCGACGATGCCGCGGTCCTTTTCCAGATCGGGGGCCACGCCCTCGCGTCCGTGGCCGGCAAAGGCGCGGGCCCAGCGCTGCTTGAACCGGGGGCGGTTGACCTCCTGGAACCGCTTGAAGCCGGTGCGGGTGTCGGTGCCGCTGGTCGTGCCCTCATAGTGATAGACGATGGAGGACGGGATCATCCAGGTCGTCCGCCCCGCCGCGCGCACCTTGAAGGACAGGTCGGTGTCCTCGAAATACATCGGTTCCAGATAGGATGACAGGCCGCCGACCTGATCCCACAGATGGCGCGGGATCATCAGCGCCGCGCCCGACAGATAGTCGACCTGGCGGGCATAGCAGAAGCGCGGCTCCCACGGGTTGGCGCCCTGGCCGTAGTTCCAGGGATTGCCGTTGCCCCAGACGATGCCGCCGCCGTCCTGCAGCCGGCCATCGGGATACAGCAGCTTGGACCCGACCATCCCCACCCGGTCGAACCGGTCAAAGGCCGCGCGCAGCTCGTCCAGCCAGCCGCAGGTGGGTTCGGTGTCGTTGTTCAGCAGCACGACATAGCGGCCGCGCGCCTGGGCCGCGCCCGCATTGCAGGCGCGGATGAACCGCTGCGGCGTGGCATTGCGCACCACGCGCAGGTTGGTGACCAGCTGTTCAAGCGTCGCGGTTTCGTCGGTCGAGGCGTCGTCGACCAGGATCACCTCGAACGCGGTGCGGTTCCACGCCAGCAGCAGCCCGCACAGGCAGGCATAGGTCACCTTCACCTTGTTGTGGGCGGGCACGATGACGGACACTTCGGGCGCCTCGCCCGGGTCGGGCAGGGCGATGGGGCGCAGCGCCAGCCGGTCGTGCCCGGCCTCGAGCGCGGCCAGCGCCGTGGTCAGATCGGCCAGCCGCGCGGCATCGGCCCCGGCCGCGGCATGCGCGCGCAGCCCGGCAAAGCGGTGCGCCGACTGCGCGAACAGCCCCGCGGGGAAGGGGGCGCGGGATTCCTTCTGCATCGCGTCGGCGGGCGTCGACAGGGCGGGCGGCAGCGCCCAGCTGTCGTAAAGGATCGCGGTCCCCGACAGGTCGCGCAGCTGCAGCCGCACCGGTTCGCCGCGCAGTTGCGCCGCGGGCAGGCGGAGTGCGCGCGCCTCGGGCGCCAGCTCGATCGGCGCCAGCGGCGCGGCGTCGACATAGGGGCGCAGCCGGCAGGGGCGGTCGGCGCTCAGCATCAGCGTATGGCCGTGGTCGGCCACCAGGGTGACGGCGACCTGCGGCAGCTCCATCAGCGTCACGCGCCGGTCGCCCATGACCAGATCGACGCCCGCGGCATCGCCCGCCCGCAGCGGGGGTAGCTGCGCCTCCATCCAGACCGCGCCCTCGACCCGGGGGCCGGTGGTCAGGAAGTCGCGGCGCCCGCTGTCGCCCAGATCGTATTCCGGGTGCGCCTTGAAATAGCGCTCCAGCGCATCCGCCACCGCCGTCGGCTGTTCGATCAGAACGGTCCCGGCCGGCAGGGCCTGGGCGAACAGTTCGGCGACGATCTCATAGTGGGTGCAGCCCAGGATGGCCTTGTCCGGG
>JACXUX010000192.1 GCA_014763725.1 Rhodobacterales bacterium | reverse complement strand
CTTGTTCAGCGTGCCCGCGCCCGGCGCCCGGCGCCCGGGGGGCGGCCTACCGCCCGCGGTATTCGACCTGCCGCAGGCGGACGTGGCGCAGCGCCTCGACCAGCAGGGCGGTCTGCAGCCCGAAGGTCAGGAACCCGTTCGCCGCGGCCATGGCCGACAGGATGCGCCAGTCCGGCGGGGCCAGCACGTCGCCCAGCCCCAGCGTGGTATAGACGACCAGGGCGAAATAGACCGCCTCCTCGACCGTGGGGAACAGGCCCAGCGTCAGGAACAGCGCCGTCCACATCCAGACGCCCAGCGTCACCACGCCCAGCACCCAGATCGAGATCACGGTGACGACCAGCAGCAGCTTCAGCCGCTGGGGTTCCCGCATCAGCCAGGGCTGGCCGCGCAGGAAGCCGATTTCCAGCGCCAGCGCGCTGACCGCGCCGATCAGGATCGTCACCAGCATCAGCGCCGACCCCAGCGCGATCTGCACCACCATCGCGGCCCCCATGTCCCTGGGGGGCAGCCTAGCCGCCCCGTCGGCCGCCGCAAGGCCCCGCCACTGGACAGGCCGCCGTGGCAGGCTTATCTCGGGCCGAGCATGGCGAAGAAATCCGACCCCAATTCGAACCTGATCGCGGAAAACCGCCGCGCCCGCTTCGATTACCACATCGAAGAGGATCTCGAGGCCGGGATCGTCCTGACCGGGTCCGAGGTCAAGTCGCTGCGCCAGGGCGGCGCCAACATCGGCGAAAGCTATGCCAGCGTCGAGGGCGGCGAGCTGTGGCTGATCAACGGCTATATTGCGCCCTATTTCCCCGCCCGCACCTGGGGGCATGAGGAACGCCGCCGCCGCAAGCTGCTGGTCAGCCGGCGCGAACTGAGCCGGCTGTGGAACGCCACCGCGCGCGAGGGCATGACCATCGTGCCGCTGGCGATGTATTTCAACGACCGCGGCGTGGTGAAGCTGAAGCTGGGCGTGGCCAAGGGCAAGAAGCTGGCCGACAAGCGCGAGACCAGCGCCAAACGCGACTGGGAACGGCAGAAGGCGCGCCTGCTGAAGCAGGGCGGCTAGGGCCCCGCCTCAGTCGTTGATGTCGCGGTCCCAGATCTTGACCGTCGAGCCGCGCAGCCCGAAGACGCGCCGCATCCCCAGCCAGGCCAGGATCGACATCACCGCAAAGGCCAGGATCAGCACCGCCAGATTGCCGCCCAGCAGCCCCAGCGCGATCAGCCCGCCGGTCAGGATCGCGCCCACGGCAAAGCCTGCAAAGACATAGCCGGGCAGGATCACCTCGGCCACGGCCAGCGCCAGCCCCGCCACCACCCAGGCCCACCAGGCCGCCCACAGCATCAGCCGCGCCCCTTCAGCAGGCGGAACGCCTCGCCAAAGGCATCCAGCGCGGCGGCGGGCAGCACCACCACCTGCTTGCCCTGGCCCTGGCCCAGGGCCACCAGCGCATCCACCTGTTTCAGCGCGACCTGATACTGCGCGGCCTCCAGCCCCGAATCATGGATCGCCCCGGCGATCACGCCGGTCGCATAGGCCTCGGCATCGGCGGTGATGCGCTTGGCCTTGGCCTGCTGTTCGGCGGCATACAGCTCGGCATCGGCGGCCAGTTCGACCGCGCGGCGCTTGCCCTCGGCCTCGGTCACCAGGGCGCGGCGGGCGCGTTCGGCGTTCAGCTGCTGCAGCATGGCCGCGCGCGTGGCATCGTCCAGGTTGACGTCCAGGATCTCGGCCCGCGTCACCTCGACCCCCCAGTCGTCGACCATGGCGCTGACCTGTTCGCGCACCCGTTCAATCAGCTGCGACCGGTTCGACTGGACCTGGTCCAGCTCGATCTTGCCGATTTCCGACCGCACGATCCCGGCCACGGTGGTGGCGATGGCGGCATCGACATCGCGGATGCGGTAGACGGTCTTTTCCGGTTCGGTGATGCGGTAGAAGACGCTGGTTTCCACCTTGACCAGCACGTTGTCGGCCGTGATGGCATCCTGCGAGGCATTGGGCAGCTGCCGTTCCAGGATGGAAATCCGGTGCGCCACCCGGTCCAGGAAGGGCACGACGAAGTTGATGCCCGGCCCCAGCACCGCGTGCAGCCGGCCAAAGCGTTCGACCACATGCTTTTCCGACTGCGGCACGATCCGCACGCCCAGAAAGACCGACAGGATCAGAAAGCCCGCAAGGGCCAGGATCACCAGATTGCCGCCGCCCACACTGTCCATCGCACATCCCCTTTCCTGCGCCCGCAGCCTGCCGCGTCGGCGTGCCCCGTGCAAGCGGGCGTGGACGCGCGCGGGCCGCCGCGCGATACTGCCCCCACCATGCCCGCCCTGTGCCGCGACTGCATGACGACCTTTCCGGCCGGGACGCGCTGCCCGGCCTGCCGGTCGCCGCGCGTGCTGGCCCATCCCGCGCTGTTCGACCTGACCATCGCGCATCTGGACTGCGACGCCTTCTATGCCAGCGTGGAAAAGCGCGACCATCCCGAATGGCGCGACCTGCCGGTGATCGTGGGTGGCGGGCAGCGCGGCGTGGTCAGCACCTGCTGCTATATCGCGCGCATCCATGGCGTGCGGTCGGCCATGCCGATGTTCCAGGCGCTGAAGCTGTGCCCCCAGGCGGTGGTCGTCCGGCCGCGGATGGCCGTCTATGCCCAGGTCAGCCGCGAAATCCGCGCCATGATGGAGACGCTGACCCCCGCGATCGAGCCCCTGTCGCTGGACGAGGCCTTTCTCGACCTGTCGGGGACGGCGCGGCTGCACGGCGCGCCGCCCGCGGTGCTGATGGCCCGCCTGGTCGCGCGGATGGAATCCGAGCTGGGCATCGGCGCCTCGGTCGGGCTGGCGGGAAACAAGTTCCTGGCCAAGATCGCGTCGGACCTGGACAAGCCGCGCGGCTTTTCGGTGATCGGGCCGGATGAGGCGCAGGATTTCCTGGCCCCGCGATCCGTCCGCATCCTGTGGGGCGTGGGCGAATCCGGGCAGGCCGCGCTGGCCGCGGCCGGCATCCGCACCGTGTCCGACCTGCGCCGCTGGGACCGCGCCGACCTGGCCGCGCGCTTTGGCCGGATGGGCGACCGGCTGTGGCATCTGGCGCGCGGCATCGACACCCGCCGCGTGCAACGCGATGCCGCGCCGCGCTCGATCTCGCGCGAGACGACGCTGTCGCAGGACATCGCCGACCCCGGCCTGATCGAGGGCCATCTGTGGCGGCTGGCCGAACAGACCGCCGACCGCGCCAAGGCGCAGGGGCTGGCCGGCCGCACCGTGACGGTCAAGCTGAAGTGCCGCGACTTCACCCTGATCAGCCGCCGCCAGGCGCTGGCCGACCCCACGCAAAGCGCGGACCGGCTGTTCCGCACCGCCTGGGACCTGTTCCGGCCCGAGGCCGCGCGCGCGCCCTTTCGTCTGCTGGGGGTGGGGCTGTCGGATCTGACGCCGGCCGATCAGGCCGACCGCATGGCCGACCTGCTGGACCCGGCGGCCGCGCGCCGGCTGGCGGCGGAACGGGCGACCGATGCGATCCGCGCGCGATTCGGGGCAGAGGCGATCATCCGCGGCCGGGCGCTGCGCTGATCACTCGGCGGCCAGCGGCAGGGTTGTCGCGCCCCGGCCCGCGGCCGCGATGCGCGCCACGACCCCGGCCATCAGCGCGCGGAAGGCCGCGAAATCGGGGCGGGGTTCGATCCGCGTCTCGTCCATGTAGAGCGCGCGGTCGACTTCCACCTGGACCACATGCTGCCGGCGCGAGGGGCGGCCATAGGCCTGGGCGATATAGGCGCCGGCAAAGGGCATGTTGCGCGCCACCCGCAGACCGGCCTCGGCAAAGGCGGATTCGACCGCCTCGACCACCCAGCGGTCGGCCGCGGCACCGAAACGGTCGCCCAGCACGACATCCGGGCGCGGCTGGCCGGGGCGGGTGTGGGTCTCGATCGCCTCATGCGGCATGGAATGGGCATCGATCAGGATCGCCGCGCCAAAGCGGGCGCAGTTGTCGTCGATCAGCGCGCGCAGCGCATCGTGATAGGGCTGCCAGTAGCGGGCGATTCGGTCCTGCGCCTCGGCCAGCGGGATCTTGCCGCGATAGATCGCGCGACCATTGGCCACGACGCGGGGAATCACCCCCAGGCCAGAGCTGACGCGCGGGTTGTGGGGCGCGCGCAGCACGCCCTCGATCACGGCGGGATCCAGTTCGTCGGGCGCGCGGTTCAGGTCGATGAAGGCGCGCGCGGCGCGGGCCGCGATCAGCGGCGCGCCCTGGTCGGGGGCGCTGTCGTAGAGCTGGTCGACAAAGGCATCCTCGGACGAGCGGATGAGGCGGTCGTCCAGCAGGCTGCGCCCCATCATCGCGACCGGATAGTCGCGCCCGCTGTGGGGCGAGGAAAAGATCACCGCCGTGTCACGCCGCTGGGGCAGGCGCAGGGTATAAGGGGAGTCGGTGGTCATGCGCTCTCCTGCTCGCACCGCAGATGATAGCGGGATTTTTCGCCGTGCCAAAACCCCTTGAACCCCCGGACGAGTCCTTTTATAGACCGCGCATCGTTGCGGTCGGGTCGCATCCGGGGTTCCGGTGTGGTCCGCGGCATCCTGTGGGCGGTTAGCTCAGCGGTAGAGCACTACGTTGACATCGTAGTGGTCACTGGTTCGATCCCAGTACCGCCCACCATTCGCCGCCCCGTCGGGGCAACAGGGTTTTCAAGGCGCAGGCTGTCTGGCGTGTCGCCGCGAAGGGGAGAAGAACGATGAAGGTTGCGAACTCGCTCCGCTCGCTCAAGCAGCGCCACAAGGACTGCCAGATCGTGCGCCGCAAGGGCCGCCTCTATGTGATCAACAAGACGCAGAAGCGCTACAAGGCCCGTCAGGGCTGAGCCGATCCCCGAAACGGGGTGTGCAGGGCCGCGGCCGGGTGACCGGCGGCGGCCCTTGGCGTTCCGGGGGCGATGGCGGGCGGCGCGCCCGGCCCCGGCGGCGGACCGGGGCGCTGCCCCGGACCCCGGGGTATTTGGGTCAAGAGGAAGGGGCGATCGCGCGGGGGGCGGTCAGCGCGCCATGGCGTGATAGTCGGCATTGGGCCGCATGTCGGTGGCCAGGGCCAGGCGGTTCGACATGTTGAAGAAGGCGGTGACCGCCGCGATGTCCCAGATGTCGCGGTCGGTGAAGCCGTGGTCGCGCAGGGCGGCGCGGTCGGCGTCGTCCATCGTCTGCGGCGCCGTGGTCAGCCGGACGGCAAAGGCCAGCATGGCGCGGCTGCGCGGGGGCAGGGGGGCGGCGCGCCAGTTCTGGGCGATCGTCTCGGCCAGGGCGGGATCGCCCGTCAGCTGGCGCAGGGCCGCACCATGGGCCGTCAGGCAGTAGGGGCAGCGGTTCTCGGCCGAGACGGCGACGGCGATCATTTCCCGATCCGTCTTGGTCAGGCCCGAGGGGGCCAGCATCAGGTCGTTGTACATCGCCATGAAGGCGCGCAGCTTGTCGGCGTCGAAGGCATGGGCCAGCAGGACATTGGGGATCAGCCCCAGCTTGGCCGTGCACTTGTCGAAATAGGCGGCGATGTCGTCGGGCAGGGGGTTCTGCGTTGGCAGGTCCAGGGCGGTGATGGGGGTGTGGGTCATGGGCTCCTCCTGCCTGCGATCCTGCGC
>JACXUX010000017.1 GCA_014763725.1 Rhodobacterales bacterium | reverse complement strand
ACCCCTCGCTGGCGCTGGCGGCGGTCGGCCGCCGCCAGCGCCAGCGAGGGGTCGCGCCGGCTGGTAAAGGTGGCCAGCACCGTTTCGGTCTGCCGCGCGGCCTGGGCGATCTCGTCGATCTTGCGTTCCACGCTGGGCTTCAGCGTGACGGCGGCCTGCTGCTGGTTCTGGACATAGGCCGCGCGCATCGCATCGACGGCCGATTGCAGCCGCGCCGCCTCGTCCCGCAGGGCGCGCAGGCTGCGGGCGGTGGCCACCACCGCCCAGACCAGCACCAGCGGCACCACCGCGGCCAGCGCCGTCATCACCAGCCCCGCGGCCGTCATCGGCTGGTCGTCCAGCGCGGCGTTCAGCCCCACGGCCACCAGCCACACGGCCGAAAAGCCGACCGCCGCGATCTCGGCCTTGCCGATGCCCGGCCGTTCGGGACCGCGGGCGTAAAGCCCCAGGTCCAGCGGACGGTCGTCCTTGCGTTCGGCCATTGGCGCCCCCGCGTCAGAGATAGCGCACGCTCACCACTTCGTAACTGCGCTGGCCGCCGGGCGTCTTGACCTCGACGCTGTCGCCCTCGTCCTTGCCGATCAGCGCGCGCGCCAGGGGCGAGCGGACGTTCAGCTTGCCGTTCTCGATGTCGGCCTCGGTCTCGCCCACGATCTGGTAGGTCCGTTCCTCATCGGTGTCCTCGTCGACCAGGGTCACGGTCGCGCCGAACTTGATCGGGCCGGACAGTTTCGACGGGTCGATGACCTCGGCCAGCGACAGCACGCCCTCCAGCTCCTTGATGCGGCCCTCGATGAAGCTCTGCTTTTCGCGCGCGGCGTGGTATTCGGCGTTTTCCGACAGGTCGCCGTGTTCGCGCGCCTCGGCAATGGCGCGGATCACGGCCGGGCGTTCCACCGACTTCAGGTTTTTCAGTTCCTCGTCGAGGGCGGTGAAGCCCGCGCGGGTCATCGGGATCTTTTCCATCGGTCCTGCCTGCAAAAGGCAACGCCCCGGCCCTTGCGGAACCGAAGCGTTGCGACTGTCTCGCGCAGCAGACCCCACGCGCGCGGCGATTGCAAGGGGAATGGCCCGCCCCGCGGCATTCCGCGGGCAAGACTCTTGCGCCGCCGCCGCGATGCGGCATCGGAATGTTGCGTCACCGTTGACCCGCGGGCGGTCATCGGGCAAAGCCAGCCGGAACCGACAGACCGCCAGCCGCGAGGAGAGCCCATGTCCGACGGAATCGAACGGGAATCGATGGACTATGACGTCGTCATCGTGGGCGCGGGGCCCGCGGGCCTGTCGGCCGCGATCCGGCTGAAGCAGCTGGACCCCGACCTGTCGGTCGTCGTGCTGGAAAAGGGGTCCGAGGTCGGCGCGCATATCCTGTCGGGCGCGGTGCTGGACCCGTCGGGGCTGGATGCGCTGATCCCCGACTGGCGCGACCGCGGCGCCCCCATCACCGTGCCGGTGGTCGAGGACAACTTCTACATGCTGGGCGAGGCCGGCGCGATCCGCATCCCGAACTGGCCGATGCCCGGGCTGATGTCGAATCACGGCAACTACATCGTCAGCATGGCGAATGTCTGCCGCTGGATGGCCGGCCAGGCCGAGGCGCTGGGGGTCGAGATCTTCCCCGGCATGGCCTGCAGCCAGCTGGTCTGGGACGGCGACCGCGTGGCGGGCGTGATCGCGGGCGAATTCGGGCGCGAACCCGATGGCAGCATCGGCGACAGCTATGAACCGGGGATGGAGCTGCGCGGCAAGTATGTCTTTCTGGCCGAGGGCGTGCGCGGATCGCTGACCAAGGAGGTCATGGCCCGGCACGACCTGTCGCGCGGGCATTGCGCGCAGAAGTTCGGCCTGGGGATGAAGGAGATCTGGGAAATCGACCCGGCGAAACACCGCCCCGGCAGCGTGACCCATACGATGGGCTGGCCGCTGGGCGGCAATGCGGGCGGCGGATCCTTCATCTACCACCTGGACAACAACCAGGTCTATGTGGGCTTCGTCGTCCATCTGAACTACGAAAACCCCTATCTGCACCCCTACATGGAGTTCCAGCGCTTCAAGCACCACCCGATGGTGGCCGAGCTGCTGCGCGGGGGCAAGCGCGTGGCCTATGGCGCGCGCGCGATCTCTGAAGGCGGCTGGCAGTCGATCCCCAAGGTGGTGGCGCCGGGGGTGGCGATCCTGGGCTGCGGCGCGGGTCTGGTGAACGTGCCGCGCATCAAGGGCAACCACAACGCCATGCTGTCGGGCAAGGCCGCGGCCGAGGCCGCCCATGCCGCCATCACGGCAGGCCGCCAGGGCGACGAACTGACCGCCTATGAAACCGACCTGCGCCAGGGGCCGGTGGGCCAGGACCTGAAACGTGTCCGCAACGTCAAGCCGATTTGGTCGAAATGGGGCATGACCGCCAGCCTGGCGCTGGGCGGGCTGGACATGTGGACGAACAGCCTGTTCGGCCTGTCGCTGTTCGGCACGCTGCGCCACGGCAAGTCCGATGCCGCCGCCACCGGCAAGGCGCGCGACCACAAGCCGATCGACTATCCCAGGCCCGATGGCGTGCTGTCCTTCGACCGGCTGACCAACGTGGCCTTCAGCTTCACCAACCATGAGGAGCACCAGCCCCCGCATCTGAAGCTGACCGACCCCGACCTGCCGATCCGGGTGAACCTGCCCGAATACGCCGAACCGGCCCAGCGCTACTGCCCCGCCGGTGTCTATGAGGTGGTGCAGGAGACGGGCAAGAACCCCCGCTTCGTCATCAACTTCCAGAACTGCGTGCACTGCAAGACCTGCGACATCAAGGACCCCAGCCAGAACATCACCTGGACCACGCCGATGGGCGGCGGCGGGCCCAACTATCCCAACATGTGATCGGCCCGCCGCCGCCGCGGGCACCGCGGCGGTGGACAGGGGCGCGGGCGGGCACTAGCTTGCCCGCCATGTCTGCCGGAGTGACCCCTTGACCGTGACCCGCCCGACCCTTGCCCTTGTCCTGGCGCTGGCCACCCTTGCCGGCGCCGGTCCCGCGCGGGCCCAGGGCGATGCCGGCGCCTATCTGGCCGCCCGCAGCGCCGTGATCTGGAACGACCATGCCGCGGCGGCCGACTGGTTCGCCCGCGCTCTGGCCCGCGACCCCGGCAACCCCGAACTGATGGAGGGCGGCCTGGTCGCCGCGCTGTCGATCGGCGATTTCGACCGCGCCACGGCGCTGGCCGCGCGGATGCAGGCCGCGGGCATCCGCAGCCAGACCGCGCATATCACCCTGCTGACCGATCTGGCCCATCGCGGCGAATGGTCGGGGGTGATCGCCGCGCTGGACGCGGGGCTCGGCGTCGGGGCGCTGGTCGACGGGCTGGTCCGCGCCTGGGCCCAGGTCGGCGCGGGCCGCATGTCCGATGCGCTGCAGGGCTTTGACGCCATCGCCACCGCCCCGGGGCTCGAGGCCTTTGGCCTCTATCACAAGGCGATGGCGCTGGCCTCGGTCGGCGATTTCGAGGGGGCCGAGGCGATCCTGGCCAATCCGGGCGGGGCCGAACTGCGGATCACCCGCCGCGGTGTGGTGGCGCGGGTGCAGATCCTCAGCCAGATCGACCGGGCCGATCAGGCGCTGGCGCTGATCGACAGCGAATTCGGCACCGGCCCCTCGCCCCTGACCGATCCGCTGCGCGCGGCGCTGACGGCGGGGAACCCCATCCCCTTTGACGCCGTGCGCAATGCCGCCGACGGCATGGCCGAGGTGTTCTTCACCACCGCCACCGCCCTGAATGCCGAGGCCGACGCCGACTATACCCTGCTCTACGCCCAGGTGGCGGCCCGGCTGCGTGCGGACCACACCGATGCGATCCTGCTGGCCGCCGACCTGCTGAACCGGCAGGAACAGCCCGAACTGGCCGCCGCCACCTTTGCCCGCGTCCCGCCCCAGGACCCCGCCTTTCACGAGGCCGAGATCGGCCGCGCCGAGGCGCTGCATGCCGCCGGCCAGACCGAAGCCGCGGTCCAGGTGCTGACCGCGCTGGATGCCAGCCACGGCAACATCGTCGTCGTGCCGCTGGCGCTGGGCGACATGCTGCGCCGCCAGGAACGCTGGCCGGAGGCGACCGCCGCCTATGACCGCGCCATCGCGCTGGTGGGGGCGCCAGAACCGCGGCACTGGGTGCTGTTCTACAACCGCGGCATCACGCTGGAACGGTCGCGCCAATGGGACCGCGCCGATGCCGATTTCCGCCAGGCGCTGGCGCTGAACCCCGACCAGCCGCAGGTGCTGAACTATCTGGGCTATTCGCTGATCGAACGCGGCCAGAACCTGGACGAGGCGCTGGGCATGATCGAACGCGCGGTCGCCGCGCGGCCCGACAGCGGCTATATCATCGACAGCCTGGCCTGGGCGCTGTTCAAGCTGGGCCGCTTTGACGAGGCGCTGGAGCCGATGGAACGCGCCTCGCTGCTGGAGCCGGTCGATCCCATCGTCACCGACCATCTGGGCGATGTCTACTGGGCCGTGGGCCGCCTGCTGGAGGCGCGGTTCCAGTGGCGCCGGGCGCTGAGCTTCGAACCCGAACCGACCGAGGCCGAGCGCATCCGCCGCAAGCTCGAGGTCGGCCTCGATGCCGTTCTGGCGGCCGAGGGGGCGCCCTCGCTGGCCGACACCGCCGCCCGCGCCGCCGCCGCGGATGGAAACTGACCGCCCCGCCTGGGCCAAGATCAACCTGACGCTGCATGTCACCGGGCGGCGGGCGGATGGATATCATCTGCTGGACAGTCTGGTGGTCTTCGTGGGCGTGGGTGACCGGCTGCGCGCCCGCCCCGCCGACGACCTGACGCTGCGGATCACCGGGCCGCAGGCCGCGGGCCTGTCGGCGGGGGACGACAACCTGGTGCTGCGCGCCGCCCGCGGCTTTGGCCCCGCGCCGGGGGCCGCGCTGGTGCTGGACAAGCATCTGCCGGTGGCCAGCGGCATCGGCGGCGGGTCGGCCGATGCGGCGGCCACGCTGCAGGCGCTGGCCGCGCTGTGGGGCCGGCCGCTGCCCGATCCGGCGGCGGTGCTGGCGCTGGGGGCCGATGTGCCGGTCTGCCTGGCCGGCCGCCCCACCCGCATGCAGGGCGTGGGCGAGGTGCTGACCCCCCTGCCCCATCCGCTGCCGCCTGCGCATGTCGTGCTGGTCAACCCCGGGGTCGCGGTGGCGACGCCTGCGGTCTTTGCCCGGCTGACCCGGCGCGACGGGGCGCCGATGCCCGACCCGCTGCCCCGGCTGGCCGATCTGGAGGCGCTGACCGACTTTCTGGCCGCGATGCGCAACGATCTGGAACCCGCCGCCATCGACCTCGCCCCGCCAGTGGCGCTGGCGCGCGCGGCGCTGGCGGCGCAGCCGGGCTGCCGGCTGGCGCGGATGTCGGGGTCGGGGGCCACGTGCTTTGGCCTGTTCGCGACCCAGGATGCCGCGCAGGCCGCGGCCCGCGCGATCGGCGCCGCGCATCCCGGCTGGTGGGTGGCGGCCGCGCCCGTGCTGGGCGCGGATGCGGATCAGACCAGCCGTTCGACGACGTAGTCGGCCAGCCCGTCCAGCATCCCGCGCAGCGGATGGTCGGGCAGCACCGCCAGCGCCGCACGCGCCCGCGCCGACCAGGCCAGCGCATCGGCCCGCGCATCGGCCATGGCGCCCGAGGTGGTCAGCAGCCCCATCGCATGGTCCAGATCGCCGGGCTGCTGGTCGCCCCGCGCAATCACCCGCTGCCAGAAGGCGCGATCCGCATCCCCCGCCCGGGCGACGGCCTTGATCACCGGCAGCGTCAGCTTGCGTTCGCGGAAGTCGTCGCCCGTGTTCTTGCCGATCACCGCGGCCGACCCGCCGTAATCCAGCAGGTCGTCGGCGATCTGGAACGCGATGCCCAGCGCATCGCCATAGGTGAACAGCGCGCGCACCTGATCCTCGGGCGCGCCGGCGATGACGCCGCCCGACTCGGTCGCCGCGGAAAACAGCGCCGCCGTCTTGCCGCGCACGATCTGCAGATAGACCTCCTCGGTCGTGCGCAGGTCCTGGGCCGCGGTCAGCTGCAGCACCTCGCCCTCGGCAATCGTGGCCGCGGCATTCGACAGGATCGACAGCACCCGCAGGTTGCCCGGCTCCACCATCAGCTGAAAGGCGCGGGCGAACAGATAGTCGCCCACCAGCACGCTGGACTTGTTGTCCCACAGCAGGTTGGCCGTGGGCCGCCCGCGGCGGCGCTGGCTTTCGTCGACCACGTCGTCATGCAGCAGCGTGGCGGTGTGGATGAATTCGACCGTGGCGGCCAGATGCACATGCCAGGGCCCGGCATAGCCGCACAGCCGCGCCGCGGCGGCCACCAGCATGGGCCGCAGCCGCTTGCCGCCCGCCTCGATCAGATGCGCGGTGACCTGGGGGATGCGCGGGGCGTGTTCGCTGGCCATCCGGTCGCGGATCAGCGCATTGACCGCCTGCATGTCATCGGCCAGCCAGTCGGCCAGCGCCTCGTGCGGCTTTTGCGCCCTGTTCGGCCCTTCGTCCAAGCCCATGCCCCCGACCCCGCCTCGACAGACCTGCGGCCTGCCGGTATGCCCCCAGCCATGAGGGAACTTCTGCGCAGCTCCGACCCCACGGTCATCGCCTTTGCTTCGGTCCTGCTCGAGACCGAGGGTATAGTCGCCTTTCCGCTGGACGTCCACATGAGCATCCTCGAAGGATCGCTGGGCATCCTGCCGCGGCGGCTGATGGTGGCCGACCGCGACCTGTTTCGCGCCCGCGCCATCCTGCGCGACAACGGGGTCGAGGTGTCGGGGTGACCTTTGCCGAGGCCGAACTGACCGACGATGCCTTCCTCTGCGGCCGGCTGCGGCTGTGGCAGCCCGCGCGGGGCTATCGGGCGGCGACCGATCCGGTGCTGCTGGCTGCGGCCTGCCCGGCCGAGCCGGGCCAGTCGGTGCTGGATCTGGGCTGCGGCGCGGGGGCGGCGGCGCTGTGTCTGGGGCTGCGGGTGCCGGGGCTGGCGCTGGCGGGGCTGGAACTGCAACCCGCCTATGCCGATCTGGCCAGGCGCAATGCCGCGCGCAACGGGCTGGCCATGCAGGTGGCCTGCGGCGATCTGGCCGACATGCCCGCGGACCTGCGCCGCCCCTTTGACCAGGTGATCGCCAACCCGCCCTATTACACGCCGGGCGGCACCCGCGCGGCCGATCCGGGGCGGGAACTGGCGCTGCGCGCCGACCGGCCGCTGGCCGACTGGGTGACGGCGGCGGCGCGCCGGCTGCGGCCGGGTGGCTGGCTGACGATGATCTTCGCGGCCGAGGCGCTGCCCGGCGTCCTGGCGGCGGTCCAGGGGCGGCTGGGGTCGGCCGCGGTGCTGCCGCTGGCGCCGCGCGCGGGCCGGGCGGCGGGCCGGGTGATTCTGCGCGCGCGCAAGGGGGGCCGCGCGCCCTTTCGCCTGCTGGCGCCGCTGGTGCTGCATGCGGGCGCGGCCCATGACGGCGACCGCGAGGACTATACGCCCGAGGCCGAGGCCATCCTGCGCCAGGGCGCCGCGATCACGGCCTTTGGGCCCGCCTCTGTGACCAATCGGTAAAAGCCGCGCGAAGTTTTCGTGACACGACTCGAAATCCGTGCTGCACTGTCGGAACAGCCAACCACCACAGGAGGACGGACATGACCATCGCTTCGCATCTGCAGGAACTGCGCCGCAAGCATGAGACGCTCTCGGAGCTGGTGGAAAAGGCGCAGCGCAGTCCGGCCGTGGATGCGTTGAAGATCGCAGACTTGAAAAAGCAGAAGCTGAAAATCAAGGAAGAGATCGCGCGCCTGTCCCAGGCGTGAATTTCAGGCGCTGGCGCGGGCCGCCAGCGCCGCCCCCCCGGCAATCAGGATGGCCGCGGCGGCCAGGCTCCATGTGGCGCCCGAAACCCCCGCGGCCACCAACACCAGCGTCGACAACAGCGGCGCCGCGTAGGACGCCACGCCCAGCAGCTGGATGTCGCCCCGCTTCATCCCCACATCCCAGGCGAAGAAGGCCGCGCCCACCGGGCCAAGTCCCAGCGCCAGAACCGCCAGCCACCCCGCCGCATCCTGCGGCCAGACCGTCTGTTCCAGCGCCAGATGCGCGATCGCCGACAGAACGCCCGTGGCCAGGCAGTAGACCGTCACCGCCTCGGTCGGGACGGCGCCGAAGTGGCGCGAGGCAACGGAATAGACCGCCCAGGTCACCGCGCAGCCAAAGGCCAGCACCAGGCCCAGCGGCGTGGCAGCCCCCCCGTCAGGGCGGCCCAGCACGATCAGCCCCGCCCCGACAAAGGCGATGGCCCCGCCGATCACATGGCCCGCCCGCAGCCTTTCGCCCGGCAACAGGCCCGACAGCAGCACGATGAACAGCGGCCAGAGATAGGCGATCAGCCCCGTTTCCGCCGCAGGCGCCAGGCGGAAGGCGGTGAAATACAGCGCATGATAGCCGAACAGCCCCAGCGTGCCCGCCGCATAGACCCGCCAGGACGTGCCGCGCAGCACGCCCCAGCCGCGCCGCGCCGTCCAGGCCAGGCCCAGCAGCCCGCCAATGCCGAAACACAGCGCATTCAGCAGAAAGGGCGGCACCGGGTCCGACCCGATGGTCAGCACCGCCAGCGCCGACCACATCAGCACCGCCGTGAAGCCCGTCGCCGTCGCCCTGCCCCTGCCCATGCCCGCCCCCTGCCTGACGCGCCTTGCCTAAAGCGCGGTGCACCAAAGGAAAAGGCCCGCCGTGGGGCGGGCCTTGCACGGCAGGACCGGCAGTGCGGCGTCAGACGAAGAACTGGCCACCGTTGGCGCTGATCGTGGCGCCGGTGATGAAGCCCGCGTCATCTGCGGCCAGGAACACCACGCAGCGGGCGATTTCCTCGGGCTCGCCCAGACGGCCCACCGGAATCTGCGGGATGATGCGTTCGGCCAGCACCTTTTCGTCGATGGCCTTGACCATCTCGGTCCCGATGTAGCCCGGGCAGATCGCGTTCACGGTGATGCCAGCGCGCGCGCCTTCCTGCGCCAGTGCCTTGGTAAAGCCCAGGTCGCCCGCCTTGGCCGCCGAATAGTTGGCCTGGCCTGCCTGGCCCTTCTGTCCGTTGATGCTGCTGATGTTGATGATGCGGCCGAACTTGCGGTCGCGCATGCCCGACCAGATCGGATGGGTCATGTTGAACATGCCGGTCAGGTTGGTGTCGATGACCTCTTTCCACTGCTGGGGCGTCATCTTGTGGAACATGGCGTCGCGGGTGATGCCGGCATTGTTCACCAGCACCTCGACCGGGCCCAGATCGGCCTCGACCCGGGCGATCCCGTCCTTGCAGGCGTCATAGTCCGCGACCGACCACTTGTAGGTGGGGATGCCGGTTTCGGCGGTGAATTTCGCCGCCGCCGCGTCGTTTCCGGCATAGTTTGCCGCGACCTTGTAGCCCGCCGCCTGCAGCGCGACCGAGATGGCCGCGCCGATGCCGCGCGACCCGCCGGTCACCAGTGCCATTCTTGCCATGATTCCTCCTTCACGGGATCGTGTTTGAAACTCTGTTATCCAAACGAACGCGGGGGGCGCAATTAAATTGCGCCCCTATGTCCGTGCCCGCAGGGGATCAGGGGCGTTCCAGGCACATGGCCACGCCCATGCCGCCGCCGATGCACAGCGTGGCCAGGCCCCGCTTGGCACCGCGGCGGGCCATTTCGAACAGCAGCGTGTTCAGCACCCGCGCGCCCGAGGCGCCGATCGGATGGCCGATGGCGATGGCGCCGCCGTTCACGTTCACGATGGCCGGATCCCAGCCCATGTCCTTGTTCACCGCGCAGGCCTGGGCGGCAAAGGCCTCGTTCGCCTCGACCAGGTCCAGGTCGCCCACCTTCCAGCCGGCCTTGTCCAGCGCCTTGCGGCTGGCGTGGATCGGGCCCACGCCCATGATCGACGGGTCCAGCCCCGCGGTGGCATAGCTGGCGATGCGGGCCAGCGGGGTCAGGCCGCGGCGCGCGGCCTCATCGGCCGACATCAGCAGCACGGCCGCGGCACCGTCGTTCAGGCCGCTGGCATTGGCGGCGGTCACGGTGCCATCCTTGGTGAAGGCGGGCTTCAGCTTCTGCATGCCCTCCAGCGTGGCGCCGTGGCGGATGTATTCGTCTGCGTCGACGGTGATGTCGCCCTTGCGGGTGGAGATCACGAAGGGAACGATCTCGTCCCTGAACTTGCCGGCCTTCTGGGCGGCCTCGGCCTTGTTCTGGCTGGCCAGGGCGAATTCGTCCTGCATGTTGCGGCTGATCTGCCACTGGGCGGCGACGTTTTCGGCCGTCTGGCCCATGTGATAGCCGTTGAAGGCATCCCACAGCCCGTCCTTGATCATCGTGTCGATGAACTTCAGGTCGCCCATCTTGGTGCCCGCACGCATGTGGGCGCAATGGGTCGACATCGACATGCTTTCCTGCCCGCCGGCCACCACGATGGCGGCATCGCCCAGCTGGATGTGCTGGGCGCCCAGCGCCACCGCCCGTAGGCCCGAGCCGCAGACCTGGTTGATGCCCCAGGCCGAGGATTCCTTCGGCAGGCCGGCCAGGATATGGGCCTGGCGCGCCGGGTTCTGGCCCTGGCCCGCGGTCAGCACCTGACCCAGGATCGTTTCCGACACTTCGGACTTGTCCACGCCCGCACGGGCCACCACGGCCTCGATCACCCGGGCGCCCAGTTCGTGGGCGGGGGTATTGGCGAAGGCGCCGTTGAAACTGCCGACCGCGGTGCGCGCGGCGGAAACGATGACGACATTGGTCATGGCGGGGTCCTCTTCCCTGGGTCGCTGGACGGCGGCACGCGGTGCCGCCCCGCAGCATGGCCTATGGGCCCCCCGCGTCAAGCGCAACGATTCGGGCGGGGCGATGATGCACCTGCGGCATCGTGTTGCTGCGGCGCAGCATAAGTCAGGCCCGGCGGCGGTCGCCCCCCTGGTCCCAGACCGGGCGCAGGCTGGGCGCGCCGAACAGATAGCCCTGCAGGCAGTCCACCCCCAGCGCGGCCAGGAAGTCGGCCTCGGCCTGGGTTTCGACCTCCTCGGCCACCACCAGCATGTCGAAATGCTTGCCGATGGACACCAGCGCCTGGGTCAGCACCTGGTTGTCGGGATCCTGCGCGATGCCGCGGATGAACTGGCCGTCGATCTTGAGGATGTCGAAGAAGAAGTCGCGGAAGTAACGAAAGGCCGTGTAGCCCGCGCCGAAGTCGTCCAGCGCAAAGGCGATCCCCTCGCGCTGCAGGTCGTCCATGAAGGCGACGGTGATTTCCGGCATCAACATGGCCGAGCTTTCGGTGATCTCCAGGATCAGGCGTTCGCCCACCGTCCGGTCGGCCGCCAGCCCCTGGCGCAGCACCGCCAGCCAGCGCGGATAGCCGATCGACCGGGCCGACATGTTGACCGACAGCCGCAGGTCGGGCTGGGCGATCAGCGCATCCAGCCCCAGTTCCAGCGCGGCGCAGTCCAGCAGGCGGCCCAGATCGGTGGTTTCCACCGCCGACATGAAGTCGCGCGCCGGGATGATGCGGCCCGTGTCGTCCAGCACCCGCAACAACCCTTCGTGAAAGGCCACGCGCGCGGGGTCCGCGGCCAGCACCACGGGCTGCCAGGCCAGCATGACCTGCCGCCGCTGGACCGCCCGGCGGACCATGGCCAGCACCTCCCGGTCGGCCTCGGCCACGGCATGGGCCAGCGGGCTGTCCAGCCCCCCCGCCACGTCGGTTGCATCTTTCCAGACCTGATGCGCCATGCCAGCCCCCGGACCCGCGCCTGCCGAACCTCGACAGAATGGCGCCGCAGGAGTAAACAAATGATGAACAACCGAAGGGTCGCCGCGATGATCCCCGATCCGACCGGCCGCTGCCCCTGGTGCGGCACCGATCCGCTGTATGTCGCCTATCACGATGCCGAATGGGGCGTGCCCGAACATGACAGCCGCGCCCTGTTCGAAAAGCTGGTGCTGGACGGGTTCCAGGCCGACCTGTCCTGGATCACCATCCTGCGCAAGCGGCCGGCCTTTCGCGCGGCCTTTGCCGGGTTCGACCCCGCCGCCGTGGCCCGGTTCACCGACACCGACGTGGCCCGCCTGCTGGCCGACCCCGGCATCGTGCGCCACCGCGGCAAGATCGAGGCCGCGATCCGCGGCGCCCGCGCCTGGGAACGGATCGAGGCGCGCCAGGGCTTTGCCGCCCTGCTGTGGGACATCGCGGGCGGCGCGCCGCAGGTGAACCGCTTCGCCAGCCCCGCCGAGGTGCCCGCGGAAACCGCCACCTCGCGCCAGATGTCGCGCGTGCTGCGCGCCGAGGGGTTCTGGTTCTGCGGGCCGGTGATCACCTATGCCTTCATGCAGGCGACGGGGATGGTGAACGACCACCTGACCGGCTGCCCGCGCCACCCCGACCGGCAGGCCTAGCCGCCCGCCATCAGCGCGCCCAGCACCGCATGCGCGGCCGGCCCGTTCCAGTCGGCATCGCCGATCAGGCGCCCGACCTCTTGCCCCTGGGGGTTCAGGATCACGGTGACCGGCAGGCCCATCACCGCCGCGGCGCGCGCCAGGTCCGACTTCGGATCGCGCAGCACCGGCAGCGCCTGGACCCCCGCCTCGGCATAGAACTTGTGGATGGCGGGCACGGCATTGCGCCCGGTGGCCACGGGCAGCACGGCCAGGTCGGGCATGGCCGCCTGCAGCGCCGCCAGCGAGGGCATTTCCTGTCGGCAGGGGGCGCACCAGGTGGCCCAGAAGTTCAGCACCACCCATCGCCCCTGCCAGGCGGCCAGATCGTGCGGCGCGTCCTGGCCGTCGATCACCGTGCCCGCGGGGAAGGGGCGGGGCGCGTCATGCAGCACCAGCTTCTTCATGTCGCCGGCGCGCAGGTCCGCCGCCGCGGGCGCCGCGGTCTGGGCGATGGCCACGTTTGCACCCAGAACAAGGGCCGTGTAGACGGCAAGACACAGACGCAGCATCATTCCTCCAGGGGCAGACATGACCGACAGCGCGAACCAGATGTGGGGCGGCCGTTTCGCCGCCGGACCCGATGCGATCATGCAGGCGATAAACGCCTCGATCGGATTCGACCGGCGGCTCTACGCCCAGGACATCCGCGCCTCGCGCGCCCATGCGGCCATGCTGGCTGCACAGGGCATCCTGAGTGATAGCGACGCCGCCGCCATCGGGGAAGGGCTGCTCACCGTCTTGTCAGAGATCGAGGGCGGAACCTTCCCCTTCCGGGTGGACCTGGAAGACATCCACATGAACGTCGAGGCCCGGCTGAAGGAGATCATCGGCGAACCCGCAGGCCGGCTGCACACCGCGCGCAGCCGCAACGACCAGGTCGCCGTCGACTTCCGCCTGTGGGTGCGCGACCAGTGCGATGCCGCCGTGGCGGGGATCGAGGCGCTGATGCGCGCCTTCGTCGCCCAGGCCGAGGCCGGGGCCGACTGGGTGATGCCCGGTTTCACCCATCTGCAGACCGCCCAGCCGGTGACCTGGGGCCATCACATGATGGCCTATGTGGAAATGCTGGCGCGTGACCGCGGCCGCTTTATGGACGCCCGCGCGCGGATGAACGAATGCCCGCTGGGGGCGGCGGCGCTGGCGGGCACGGGCTTTCCCATCGACCGGCACGCCACAGCCGCGGCGCTGGGCTTCGACCGGCCCACGGCCAACAGCCTGGACAGCGTGTCGGACCGCGACTTTGCACTGGAATTCCTGGCCGCGGCCAGCATCTGCGCGATGCACCTGTCGCGCTTTGCCGAGGAACTGGTGATCTGGTCCTCGGCCCAGTTCCGGTTCGTCCGGCTGTCGGACCGCTGGACCACCGGGTCCAGCATCATGCCGCAGAAGAAGAACCCCGACGCCGCCGAACTGCTGCGCGCCAAGCTGGGCCGCATCCTGGGCGCGACGGTGGCGCTGTTCACCGTGATGAAGGGGCTGGCGCTGACCTATTCCAAGGACATGCAGGAGGACAAGGAACAGGTCTTCGACGCCGCCGACAGCCTGATGCTGGGGCTGGCCGCCATGACCGGGATGGTGGCCGACATGACCGCCAACCGTGACGCGCTGGCCGCCGCAGCCGCCAGCGGCTTTGCCACCGCGACCGACCTGGCCGACTGGCTGGTGCGCGAACTGGGCCTGCCCTTCCGCGACGCGCATCATGTCACCGGCACGCTGGTCGCCCGAGCCGAGGCGCAGGGGATCGACCTGCCCGACCTGACCCTGGCCGAGATGCAGGACGTGCATCCGGGCATCCGCGCCGATGTCTTTGCGGTGCTGGGGGTGGAAAATTCGGTCCGCAGCCGCATGTCCCACGGCGGAACGGCACCCGACCGGGTGCGCGAACAGATCGCCCGCTGGAAGGCCCTGCTGCCATGATGCGCCTTGCCCCCCTGCTGATCCTGGCCGCTTTGGCCGGATGCGGTGCCGACGGCCCGCCCGTCCCGCCGGAACCCGCGGTGTCGGGCATCACCATCACGGGCCAGGCCGAAATCGGCATATCGGGAAGGCTGTGACCATGTCGGCGCTGCGACTGACCTATCTGGCACTGGCCATCTGGGGGGCGATCCACCCGATGGTCTGGTTCCTGCGCCACATGCGCGAAACCGGCACCGGCCTGCCCGGGCTGATCGATGCCTGGTATGTCAATGCCTCGACCACCGGGCTGACCTGGGACCTGACGATTGCCGCCATCGCGCTGACGGTCTGGATCGTCGCCGAAACCCGGGCGCGGCGGAACTGGCTGGCGCTGGTGGCCATACCCGCCACCTTCTGCATCGGCGTCAGCTGCGGGCTGCCGCTGTATCTGTTCCTGCGCACCCGCCCCGTTCGCTGACCTGCGGCATTTGCGCGCCCCGGCGGGGCGTTGCACAAGGGGCGCGGGCCGCGACAGCCGTTCGCCGCAGGGGGGGCCATGCAGACCTCGATCGCGACCGTCTCGATCTCGGGCAGCTTCCGCGACAAGCTGGCGGCCATCGCCGCGGCGGGTTTCGACGGGATCGAGATCTTCGAACAGGATTTCATCGCGTCCGACATCGCCCCCCGCGACGTGGGCGCGATGGTGCGCGACCACGGGCTGACGATCACGCTGTTCCAGCCCTTCCGCGATTTCGAGGGCCTGCCCGAACCCCACCGCAGCCGCGCCTTTGCCCGCGCGGCGCGCAAGTTCGACCTGATGACCCAGCTGGGCACCGACCTGATGCTGGTCTGTTCCTCGGTCCACCCCGCGGCGATGGGCGGCGTCGACCGGATGGCGCAGGACTTCCGCGACCTGGGCGACCTGGCCCGCGCCCATGGCGTGCGCGTGGGGTTCGAGGCGCTGTGCTGGGGCCGCACCGTGAACGACCACCGCGACGCCTGGGAGGTGGTGCGCCGCGCCGACGACCCCCATGTGGGGCTGATCCTGGACAGCTTTCACACGTTGGCGCGCGGCATTCCGCCCGACAGCATCCGCGCCATCCCGGGCGACCGGATCTTCTTTGTCCAGCTGGCCGATGCGCCGGCCATTCCGATGGACCTGCTGTATTGGTCGCGCCACTTCCGCAACATGCCGGGCGAGGGCGATCTGGACATCACCGCCTTTCTGCGCGCGGTGGCGGCCACGGGCTATGCCGGGCCGCTGAGCCTGGAGATCTTCAACGACCAGTTCCGCGCGGGCCTGCCGCGGTTGGTCGCGCGCGACGGGCATCGCAGCCTGATCCAGGCGACGGACCGCGTGCGCCGCGCCGAACCCGCGCTGGCGGTGGACCCGCCCGCCTTTCCGCCGCCCGCGCGGGTGGACGGGATCGAGTTCGTCGAATTCGCCACCTCGGCCGATGAGGCGCCGGCGGTCGAGGGTTTCCTGGCCGCGGCCGGTTTCGCACCGGTGGGGGGCCATGTGTCGAAACAGGTCGCGGTCTGGCGGCAGGGCGCGATCACGGTCCTGGTGAACACCGAAACCCAGGGCTTTGCCCATACCGCCTATGTGGCGCATGGCACCACCGTGTCGGAAATCGCGCTGAAGCTGCCCGATGCCGCGGCGGCCGCGGCGCGGGCCACGGCGCTGGGGGCCGACCGGCTGAACCCCGCCCCCGGCCCGGGCGAGCTGTCGATCCCCGCCTTTCGCGGCGTGGGCGGCGGGCTGATCCGGTTACTCGACGACGGCCCCGACCTGGGCCCCATCTGGCAGGCCGACTTCCGCCTGACCGGCGCCGACACCGCCGGCGCGGGCCTGACCCGGATCGACCACATCGGCCAGACCATGCCCTATGACGAAATGCTCGGCTGGGCGCTGTTCTACACGGCCATCTTCGACGGGGCCAAGGCGCCGATGGTCGACGTGATCGACCCCGACGGGCTGGTGCGCAGCCAGGCGGTGCAGTCGGGCGGGCTGCGCGTCACCCTGAACGGGGCCGAGGCGCGCCGCACCCTGGCCGGCCGCTTTGTCGCCGACAGTTTCGGCGCCGCGGTCCAGCACATCGCGCTGGCCACCGACGACATCTTTGCCACCGCCGCCGATCTGGCGCGGCGCGGCTTTCCGGTGCTGCCGATCGGGGCCAACTACTATGACGATGTCGAGGCGCGCTTCGGCCTGGCCCCCGCGCTGGCCGCCCGGCTGCGCGCGGCCAACGTCATGTATGACGAGGATGCGGGCGGCCAGTTCTTTCAGCTCTACAGCCTCACCGGGCCGGGCGGGCTGTTTCTGGAAATCGTCCAGCGGCAGGGCAACTATGCGGGCTATGGCGCGCCCAACGCGCCCTTCCGCATCGCCGCGCAGAAACGCGCGGGCCGCCCCGCGGGCCTGCCCAGCCGCTAGGCCCCTTTTCCCCGGCCCCGCGCCGGGGCAGACTGTCCCCGCAGGCAAGGGGGGCCCCACATGCGCATCATCGACCTGAACGCCGACCTGGGCGAGGGCTACGGCCCCTGGCGCATGGGCGAGGATGCCGCGATGCTGGACATCGTGACCTCGGCCAATGTGGCCTGCGGCGGCCATGCGGGCGACCCCGAGACGATGTTCGCCACGCTGCGGCTGGCGGCCGACCGCGGCGTCAGCGTGGGCGCGCATCCCGGCTATGCCGACCGCCAGGGCTTCGGCCGACGGATCATCCCCATGGCGCCCCAGGAGATCACGCGCCTGATCGCCGCCCAGGTGGGTGCGCTCCAGGCCATGGCGCGGCTGGCGGGCACGACGGTGCGCTATGTCAAGCCGCATGGCGCGCTGGCCAATCTGGCCGCCGAATCCGCCCCCGTCGCCCAGGCGGTGGTCGAGGCGGTGGCCGCCGTCTGCGACGCGCCGCTGATCCTGGCGCTGTCGGGCAGCGCGCTGGAACAGGCGGCGGTGGCTGCGGGCGTCCCCGTCCGGGCCGAGGTCTATGCCGACCGCGGCTATCTGCCCGACGGCCGGCTGATGCCGCGCAGCCATGCGGGCGCGGTGCTGCACGACCCCGCCGCGGTGGCCGACCGGCTGCTGGGTTTTCTGGAAACCGGGCGGATGCCCGCAGCGGGCGGGCACAGCGTGGCGCTGGCGGCCGATTCGGTCTGTCTGCACGGCGACACGCCGGGCGCGGTCGCCATGGCGCGCCATCTGCGTGACCGGCTGGCCGCAGGGGGGGTGCGGCTGGTGCCCTTTGCCGCGGGCTAGGGCATGACGGGCGACGACCTGCCGCGGCTGCGGCCCGTGGCCGACCATGCGCTGCTGGTCGATCTGGCATCGGTCCGGGACGAGGCGGCCGCGGCCCGCGTCCGCGCGCTGGATGCCGCGCTGGCGGCCGACCCCGCGCCGGGGCAGGTCGAGGTGGTGCCCGCGCTGGTCAACCTGCTGATCGACTTCGACCCCTGCGTGGCCGACCATGCCACGGTGGCCGCGCATGTGCGGGGCCTGTTGTCGGCCCCGCCCGTGGCCCCGCCGCCGCCCGTGGTCCATGCCGTGCCCTTCTGCCCCGATCCGCCCTTTGCCCCCGACCTGGAGGAGGTTGCCCGCCGCACCGGCCTGTCGCCCGGGGGCGTGATCGCCGCGCTGACCGCGGCCGAGTATCGCGTGACGATGTTCGGCTTTGCCCCCGGCTATGCCTATCTGGCGGGCACCCCGGCCGCGATCGCGCTGGACCGCAAGCCCGCGCCGCGCCGCGACGTGCCCGCGGGCAGCGTGATCGTGGCGGGGGCGCAGGCGCTGATCACCGCGCTGACCATGCCCACGGGCTGGTGGGTGCTGGGCCGGTCGCCCTTTGCGCTGACCACGGGCGATCCTGCGCGGCCCTATGTGCTGGCGGTGGGCGATGTGGTGCGCTTCCACCGCATTCCCGCCGCCGCCATGCCCGGGGGCGCCGCGTGACCTGCGCGCGGCTGCAGATCACCCGGGCCGGGCCGCATTGCACGATCCAGGACGGCGGGCGGGCGGGGTTCCTGCGCTGGGGCATTCCCGCCTCGGGCCCGATGGACCGCAAGGCGCTGGCCATCGCCAATGCCGCGCTGGGCAACCCGCCCGGCGCCGCGGGGATCGAGGTCGGCCCCGGCGGGCTGGACCTGGAGCTGGCGGGCGCGCCCCTGACGCTGGCGGTGGCGGGCGGCGGGTTCCTGGTGCAGGTCGACGGCAGCCCCCGCCCGGCCTGGGCCGTGCTGCGGCTGGACCCCGGCCAGCGGCTGACGATCCGCCCCGGGCCCTGGGGCAGCTGGGCCTGTGTGGCGGTGGGCGGGCGGATCCTGGCCCCCGGCTGGCTGGGCAGCCTGGCGACGCACGGCCCCTCGGGGCTGGGGGGCGGACGGCTGGCTGCGGGCAGCGTGGTCGAGGTCGCGGGCCACGACCCCGCCCCGGGGCCGGACCGCGCGATCCCCTGCCCGGTCTGGGCGCGGCCGCGGCGGCGGCTGATGGCGGTGGCCGGGCCGCAGGACCGCTTCTTTGCGCCCGAGGCGCTGGCCGCGCTGGCGGGCCAGCCCTTTCGCCTGACAGCCGCCTGGGACCGGATGGGCCTGCGCCTGTCCGGCCCGCCGCTGCCGCCGCAGGGGGCGCTGGGCGTCCCGTCCGAACCCGTGCTGCGCGGGTCGGTGCAGGTCTCGGGCGACGGGGTGGCCACCGTGCTGCTGGCCGATCACCAGACCACCGGCGGTTATCCCAAGATCGCCACCCTGCTGGCCGACGATGTCGACGGTCTGGTGCAGAACCGCCCGGGCGATGCGGTGACCTTTGCGCTGGTCCCGCCCCAGGCCGCGGTGCAGACGGCGCGGCTGCGCGCAGCAGTGCTGGCCGCGTTCCTGCCGCGGCTGTCGCCCGCGACGCGGCGTTGAAACCGCGCCCGTCCCGGCGTATCGCAGAAGTTGCACCTGAACGAGGCCGCCGCGATGGACCCCGCCCTTCCCCTGCCGCCCGATGCGCCGGGCCTGGCCGACCGGCTGGCCCAGTTCCTGGCCATGGGCGGGCCGGCGATGTGGGCGATCGCCGCGCTGTCGGTGGCCACGCTGGCGCTGATCCTGTGGAAGGTGGCGCAGCTCTTCGCCTTTGGCGCCTGGTCGGGCGGGCGGGTCACCGAACGGGCCGTGGCGCTGTGGCAGGCGGGTCAGGATGCCCAGGCGCTGGCGCTGCTGGCCCCGCGCCGGTCGATCCGGGCGCAGCTGGCCCGCGCCGCGATGACCGCCGCCGCGAACCCCGCGCTGGACCGCCCCGCGGCCGAGGCCGAGGCCGCCCGCGTGGGCCGCGCCCTGCTGGCCCAGGCGACGGCGGGGCTGCGCGGGCTGGAACTGGCGGCGACGCTGGGGCCGCTGCTGGGCCTGTTGGGCACGGTGACCGGCATGATCGCGGCCTTTCAGGCGCTGCAGGACACCGGCGCGCGCGCCGACCCCGCCACCCTGGCCGGCGGGATATGGGAGGCGCTGTTGACCACCGCCGCGGGGATGGCGGTGGCGATCCCGGCCTCGGCCGCGCTGACCTGGTTCGACAGCGTGGCCGAGACCCTGCGCCACGACATGGAGGATGCCGCGACCCGCATCCTGCACCGTGCGCACCCCGCTGCGAACGGCCGCGCCCAACGCGCCACGGACCGGGCCGCGGAATGATCGCCCCCGCCGCCCGCCCGCGCCGCCGCCGGCCCGACCTGACGCCGATGATCGACGTGGTGTTCCTGCTGCTGGTCTTCTTCATGCTGGCCTCGCGCTTTGGCGTGGACCGGGCGCTGCCGCTGGCGCCGGCCTCGGCGGGCGCGGGCTATGCCGGGCCGCCGCGGCTGGTGCAGGTGGGACCGGATGGCGCGCTGACGCTGAACGGCGTGCCGGTGGCGCCGACGGACCTGGCCGCGGCGCTGGCGCTGCTGAGGACGGCGCCCGATGACATCGTCGTGCTGCGCGCCCGCGACGGGGCCGACCTGCAGGCACTGGTCGGCGCGATGGAGGCGTTGTCCCGGGCCGGGCAGTCCCGGCTGGTGCTGGTCGAGTAGCCGATGCGGCTGCCCCCGCCCCCCCGCCGCCGATCCGCCGCGCCGGGGCTGTTGCCGATGATCAACGTGGTGTTCCTGCTGGTCGTGTTCTTCCTGCTGGCGGCGCGGCTGGCGGGACCCGAGGCGCTGGCCGTCACCCCGCCCGCCGCCGCCGCGGGGGATGAGGCCGCGGGCCGCTTCACCCTGCTGATCGCGGCCGACGGCACCCCCGCCTGGCGGCAGACGACGGGCGAGCCCGCGCTGCAGGCGCTGGCCGCCGCGCGGGCCGATCATTGTGCCACGCGGGATTGCGCGGCGGACCCGCCGCGGCTAACGATCCGGGCCGATGCGGCGCTGCGGGCCGCGCGGCTGGCCGGGCTGCTGCCGCGGCTGCAGGCGCTGGGCTTCGGGCAGATGGAACTGGTCGCCCGCCCGACGGGGGAGGCGCCGTGACGGGCCGGCTGATGGCCGCGGGCGCGGTGGCGGCGGCGCTGGGGCTGCATCTGGCGGCCTTTGCCGCGCTGGCCCCCGCCGGGCGGCCGGGCGGGATCGTTGAAGGCC